>JAEYPA010000051.1 GCA_023411225.1 Bacillota bacterium | reverse complement strand
CAAGTAAACTGACGCGTGGCTGGCAGGCCAACTAAAAAGCGCACTTGTGCGCAGCTAGTGGTATTAGGGCTATGCCCGAAAATGAAAAACCACCCGCTGTGCGGGTGGATGATTATTTAGTTACTTAAGAAATACTATAAATACCTAAAAAGCAGTTGACAAATGATAGAAATAGAGTTAATGTATAAATATACATATTAATGAATAGATATACTAATTAGGGAGGGTGTGCTGTTATGAATTTATCCGGAAGAAGTTTTCTGACATTGAAGGATTTTACACCAGCAGAAATTAATTATTTATTAGACTTAGCTGCGAAGTTAAAAGCAGACAAGAAAAAAGGGATTACCGGCAATAGCTTAAAAGGTAAGAATATAGCCCTAATCTTTGAAAAACCATCCACAAGAACAAGATGCTCTTTTACTGTAGCGTGTATTGATGAGGGTGGACACCCTGAATATTTGGGAAAAGATGATATACAATTAGGATACAAAGAAAGCGTGGAAGATACCGCAAGAGTATTAGGCAGAATGTTTGATGGGATTGAATTTCGTGGATTTAAGCAGGAGAGTGTGGAGAAGCTTGCAAAGTATAGTAAGGTACCAGTATGGAACGGACTAACAGATACCTATCACCCTACTCAGATATTAGCAGATATACTCACAATGAAGGAGCAGTTCGGTTATTTAAAGGGATTGAACTTTGTTTACGTAGGAGATGGACGTAACAATATGGGTAATAGCTTAATGATTGGTTGTACCAAGATGGGTATTAATATTACAGTTCTTGCACCAAAGCAGTTATGGCCATTGGATACGTTGGTGGAGCAGTGTGAAGAATATGCAAAAGAATCCGGTTCTAAGTTGACACTAACAGATGATCTTAAAGTGGTTAAGGGGGCTGATGTAATATACACAGATGTGTGGTGCTCTATGGGAGAAGAAGAGAAGGCAGCAGAACGTATGGCTCTATTGCAGCCATATCAGGTGAATAGTAAACTTATGGCCATGACAGAGAATGACAAGACGATCTTCATGCACTGCTTACCAGCTGTAAAAGGGAAAGAAGTTACAGAGGAAGTATTTGAAGCTAACGCTGATATAGTGTTTGATGAAGCGGAGAACCGCATGCACACTATAAAAGCAGTAATGGTGGCTACATTAGGTAATACCTCGAATAAATAGTTTTAGTAATGAATAAATTAATAATAGTAAATATATTGTCTGAATGGAACATATCTTCTGTTATAAAGCATATTTATAAACAGGAGATATGTTTTTATACATAGGAAAAATTTACATAATTTTATTAAATTTTTGTGAACAGTACATTTCATGTTAAAATTATGTTATACTACAATAGTGGGAAAATTTCATAATTAACTTTGTACATCATTTTTGACGTCGAGATCAATAAAATTAACTATGAAATTTCCTCAACAATAATAGAGAGGAGAGACTAAATGACAGAAAACAATCTAGTAAACACATCTGAAGCAATTCAAAAGATGTCACAGCAATGTGTGAATACATTTACGATCAACCCAGAACTTTATACGAAATATGATGTAAAAAGAGGGCTTCGTGACATAAGTGGTAAGGGTGTTCTTACAGGACTTACCGAGATTAGTGAGATTCGCTCATACACCATCGTCGACAACGATTTGATTCCTTGTGAAGGTAAGTTATTTTATCAGGGAGTAGATGTGGAAGATATCATAGCTGGGTTTATCAAGGAGAAGAGGTTTGGATTTGAAGAGACAGTATATCTTCTTTTATTTGGGAAGTTGCCAACTCCAGATGAACTAAATCAGCTTTCTGATCTGCTTTCTCAATATAGGGAACTTCCTACCAGTTTTGTTCGGGATATTATCTTAAAGGCTCCAAGTCCAGACATGATGAATACCCTGGCAAGAAGTGTCTTAACTTTATATTCCTATGATGACAAGGCAGATGATTGTTCCGTGGATAATGTTCTGCGTCAATGTCTTCAGTTAATTGCATTATTCCCATTGCTATCTGTTTATGGATATCAAGCTTACAGTCACTATCATGATGGAAATAGTTTGTTTATACATAGTCCTAAACCAGAACTATCTACGGCAGAGAATATTCTCCACATTCTAAGACCAGACAGTAAATTTACAGAATTAGAAGCTCAGATTCTAGATATTGCCTTAGTTCTGCATGCAGAACATGGTGGAGGTAATAACTCCAGTTTTACTACCCATGTGGTTTCTAGTTCTGGTACAGATACCTATTCTGTTGTTGCAGCCAGCCTAGGTTCTTTAAAGGGACCTCGTCACGGTGGAGCCAATATTAAGGTTGTCCGGATGATTGAGGATATGAAGCAAAATGTGAAAAACTGGAATAGTGAGGAGGAAGTTCGTCAATATCTGTTAGACTTACTTCACAAGAAAGCTTTTGATAAAGCTGGGTTAATATATGGTATGGGTCATGCAGTATATTCTATTTCAGATCCAAGAGCCAAGGTATTCCAAGGATTTGTAAAGAGCCTATCCATTGAAAAGGGTAAGGAAGATGAATTTGCTCTATACTCCATGGTAGAACGTCTTGCTCCACAGGTGATTGCAGAAGAACGTAAGATATATAAAGGTGTTAGCGCCAATGTAGACTTTTACAGTGGTTTTGTATATAGCATGTTGGGACTTCCGATTGAATTATATACCCCAATCTTTGCTATTGCTAGAATTGCAGGTTGGAGTGCCCACAGGCTAGAGGAAATTATTAATAACGGTAAGATTATTCGTCCGGCTTATAAGAGTGTATCGACCCACAAAGAATATGTACCGTTAAATGAGCGCTAGGGAAAGGTTACTTATATAAAACTTTAGAATGCCTAAAGGATTGGATATTTCCATCCTTTAGGTATCTTTTTATAAAAAATTGTGTTATAATCATAGAACATATTAGGGAAAATGTTTACAATAATATAGAGGGATATGAAGATGAAAGAAAAGATACTTAGGATGTTAAGAAGACAGGAAGAGTATGTGTCTGGTCAGCAGATGTGTCAGGAGTTAGGAGTGAGCAGAACTGCTGTCTGGAAGGTAATAAATCAGCTGAAGGCAGAAGGCTATGTAATAGAGGCAATTTCTAATAAAGGATATGTTTTAAGAGAGAGTCCGGATACGGTTACAGAATATGAACTTCAAAGTCTTATACCAAATGATTCGCTAATTAGTAACATTATTTCCTACAAGGAGTTGGATTCTACCAATAATAAGGCCAAAGAAATTGCTTGCGATTATGATGAGAATATGTTACTTATCGCTGAAAGACAACTAGCAGGGCGAGGTAGTAAAGGTCGTAGTTGGTATGCCCCTGAGGGTGAGGGAATCTGGATGTCCTTTTTGTTACATCCTAGTATTGCTCCTATTCATGCTTCAAGACTTACGCTAATTGCTGCTTTATCTGTAGTAAAAGCAATCGAAGAGGAAAGTGGTTTAAACCCAAAAATAAAGTGGCCTAATGATGTATTGTTACATGACAAAAAGGTTTGTGGCATACTAACTGAGATGAGTAGTGAGATGGACTATATTCATTATGTTATTATAGGCATTGGTATCAATGTGCATACAAAAGAGTTTCCTGAGGACTTAAAGCAGACGACGACCTCTATTGCTCTTGAAGGAAAGATAATAAAGAGAAGTCGTTTAATCTGTAAGCTTGTAGAGCATTTTAATAGATATTATAAGAGTTTTTTAGAAACAGAGGACTTATCTGCTTTTACCAGTGAATATAATAAGTTACTGATTCATAAGGATAAGAGTATTCAGGTTGTTTCGATAAATTCAAAAAAAGAAGGAATTGCTAGGGGTATTGATGCTACAGGAAGTCTGTTATTAGAACTACCGGATGGAAGGGTACAACCTATAATTTCTGGAGAAGTATCTATAAGAGGGCTTCATGGATATATTTAGAAGTGTAGTGGAAGAATAGAAAGGAAAGAGTATGGAACAGGAAAGCTTGGTATTATGTGCATCCAGTTCATATGAACAAAAATATTATTTAAATGAGACATTTTCCAGACTGCCTGAGGCAGTAAAAGAGGAGCTGCAGATTATGTGTGTACTCTTTACAGAAGATGTTGGAGGTATTCTCACATTGAGATTTGATGAGGATGGCAGTTTATTATTTGAAGTATCCTCTGATGAAGGCGATTTACTTTTTGATGAGGTGGGTAGTATACTTAAGGTAAAGGAATTACAGCGTACCAAGTATGAACTATTAGAAGCTTTGGAACTTTACTACCAGGTATTTATTTGTAAGAAGGATATTCCCACTTCTCTAAGTGGAGAAATATAAAATATAAAAAAAGAAAGGGAGTAGGTTATTATGGTACGTCATATTGTAATGTTTGAATTTCAGAAGGAAGCAGAAGGAAAAAGTGCATTACAGAATGCTGTAATTGCAAGAGACAGGCTGTATGCTTTGGTGGACAAGATTCCAGTTATTCGTCGTATGGAGATAGGAATCAACGATGGAGAGGCGGATGAAACAAACTATACCTTATGTCTGACTGTTGATTTTGATAATTTTGACGACTTGCAGACATACTCTCTTCACCCAGATCATTTGGAGGTTGGAGCATTCATTGGAAGAGTGCGTCTAAGCCGTGCCTGTGTAGATTATACGATGGATGTAGAGTAAGTGAGGAGTAGGACATGTTATTGGTTGTAGATATTGATAATACCAATTTTACCTTTGGTGTGTTTCAGGAAGATGAGCTTAAGCTGACACTTCGTATGACGACAAAAATTCCAAGAACTTCAGATGAATATGGGATTTTTATCTGTGAGGTTCTTAAGAACCAAGGATATAAAGTGGAGGAGATTGAAGATGTCATTATTTCTTCAGTGGTTCCTAATGTTATGTATTCCTTTCAGCATGCTATAATGAATTACTTTAACCGTAAACCAATTATAGTAGGAGCAGGGACAAAGACTGGAATTAAAGTAAAAACGGCCAATCCTAAAGAAGTAGGTCCGGACCGAATTGTAGATGCTGTAGCAGCCTTTAATCTGTATGGTGGACCGGTACTTGTAATTGATTTTGGCACAGCGACTACCTATGATTTAATTACAGAGGATGGAACCTTTGAGGTGGGTGTCACAAGCCCGGGAATTCGTATTAGTGCCAATGCGTTGTGGAAGAATACGGCTTCTCTTCCTGAGATTGAGATAAAGAAACCTAAGACAATCTTGGCAAGAGATACAGTAACTAGTATGCAAGCAGGACTTGTTTATGGGTACATTGGACAGACGGAATATATTATTCGTAGAATGCGGGAAGAGTCCGGTTTGAAGGATATGAAGGTAGTTGCTACTGGAGGATTAGGAAACATTATTGCCTCAGAACTGCCATGCATCAATGTATATGACCCACAACTTACTTTAAAGGGACTAAACATTATTTATAAAAAATATAAAGGAATTTTATAAGGTGTTTTATGAGTATACAAGTAGGAAACGTGATGATTAAGGGGAATCTGATTCTGGCTCCAATGGCTGGAGTGACAGATCTCCCTTTTCGTCTGTTATGTAAGGAGATGGGTGCTGATCTAATCTACACAGAGATGGTCAGTGCCAAAGGAATCTATTATGACAATAAGAATACAGAAGGTCTTCTGCAAGTCATGGAAGAGGAGCGGCCTGTAAGCCTTCAATTGTTTGGATCAGATCCTCAATTAATGGCTGAGATGGCAAAAAAGATTGAATACCGCAACTTTGATATCCTGGATATTAATATGGGATGTCCCGTGCCAAAGGTAGTGAATAATGGAGAAGGCTCTGCTCTTATGAAAAATCCTAAGCAGATTGGGAAGATTGTCCGTGCGGTAAGTCAGGCTATAGATAAGCCGTTAAGTGTAAAAATCCGTAAAGGTTTCTCTAATGAGGAATGTAATGCGGTTGAGGTAGCAAAGATTATTGAAGACAATGGCGCAGCAGCTGTGGCTATCCATGGACGAAGCCGAGAACAGTATTATAGTGGTAAAGCAGATTGGGATGTGATTGCTAGGGTAAAGGATGCTGTATCTATCCCCGTATTTGGCAATGGTGATGTAACCTCTCCGGAGACTGCGAAGCAACTATTAGACTATACAGGTTGTGATGGTATTATGATTGCCAGAGGAGTGAGGGGGAATCCATGGCTATTTTCACAGATTAAAACATATCTTCAGACGGGGGAACACTTACCAAAGCCTTCAATAAAGGAAGTAGCTGATATGATTAAACGCCATGGTAGACTTCAAGTACAGTACAAGGGAGAATATCTTGGTATACGGGAGATGCGAAAGCATGTAGCTTGGTACACAGCTGGATATCCGGATTCTGCGCGTCTTAGAAGTATGGTAAATGAAGTGGACACTCTTGAGTCTTTAGACCGTCTCTTGGACTCTTATTTAGAGCGCTGTCGACAATTGTTTAGTAAATAAATTATAATTAGACATATTGAAACATATTATTACATTTGCTATCATAATGATTGTGTAAATAAATTATACAATCCAGGAGGCATTTATGAGCAGAGAGTGTAATGTACTAGTTAGCCAGTCAGGTGGTCCGACAACAGTAATTAACGCAAGCTTAGCAGGTGTCCTAGCAAGGTCGTTAAAAGAAAAAATGATTAATCGTATCTATGGGGCAGAGTATGGAATTCAAGGTGTAATAAATGAACGTCTTGTTCCGCTTCATCAGATATTCGGTGGAAACGAGGAACGACTGAATCAGTTAAAGTTAACACCTAGCATGTTCCTAGGCTCCTGTCGATATCGGTTACCACACATGTTAGAGGACATTACAGATTATGAAAGAATCTTTCAGATCTTTTATAAATATCAAATTAAATACTTTTTTTATATTGGAGGCAACGATTCCATGGATACCGTGGATAAACTGTCTGACTATGCCAAGCAGAACAATATCGACATTACTATTATTGGAATTCCCAAAACTATTGATAACGACCTAGTGGAGGTTGATCATACCCCCGGATTTGGCTCAGCAGCCAAGTATATTGCCAGTTCAATTCTAGAAATTTCCCATGATACTTATATTTACAATACTAAAACAATCCTTATCGTCGAAATAATGGGCAGAAATGCCGGTTGGCTAACTGCCAGTGCAGCTTTGGCGAGAAACGGTTATTCCCGTGCACCGCACTTAATCTATCTTCCCGAAAGAGTATTTTCAGTGGCTCAATTCCTACAGGATCTAAATAAACAATTAAAACATCGACAACATGTGATTGTTGCTGTCTCAGAAGGACTTAAGGATGAATATGGAATGTATGTGGCGTCAAAAAACAGTCAGATTGATCAATTCGGCCATGTAACCTTAAGTGGTGTTGGCAAATACTTAGAGGGTATCGTGCAACGAGAGATTGGCTGCAAGGTTCGTTCTATTGAATTGAATGTATTGCAGCGTTGTGCAATGCATGTTTCCTCCTTAACGGACATAGAGGAGGCCTTTGCATTGGGAGAGTATGGTGTTGAAGCCGCTCTTATGGGAGAGACTGCAAAGATGGTCGGCCTTTATCGGATAGCCAATGATCCATATCGGGTTTCGTACATAACAATACCTATTCATAAGGTGGCCAATCAAGAGAAAAAAGTTCCCCTTGAATGGATTACTCCAGAAGGCAATGATGTTACCGAGGATTTGATTGATTACTTAAAACCTCTGATTATAGGTGAGCCTTTTATAGAATTTGAAGAAGGAATACCAAAGTACTTAAAAATTAAGACTGTATTTGAACATAAACAGATTTACCAAAGTAAAGTGTAAATTTAAAAATCTATTATTCAATAGTACCAAAAATATAATTTCTGTAAAAAATTTGTTGCATTTTAAAAGTAAAACGTATATTATTATGTACTAGACAGACAGATGTTCGCCACAGAAACACATGATATAAGTTAGCCTTCCATATAGAGGGGTATTACATAGAATATTTGTCAAATAAAATGAGGTGAATAGAATGGATAAGTTAAAAGTAGGTATTCTTGGTGCAACTGGTATGGTTGGTCAAAGATTTATTGCATTGTTGGAAAATCATCCTTGGTTTCAAGTAACAACGGTGGCTGCCAGCCCAAGAAGTGCAGGGAAGACGTATGAAGAGGCTGTAGGTGGCAGATGGAAGATGAGCACTCCTATGCCAGAGGCAGTGAAAAACATGATAGTGTTAAATGTAAATGATGTAGAGCATGTAAGCAAACAAGTAGATTTTGTATTTAGTGCTGTTGATATGACGAAGGAAGAGATTAAAGTCATTGAAGAATCATATGCTCAGACTGAGACACCTGTAGTATCTAATAACAGTGCCCATAGATGGACTTCCGATGTACCAATGCTTGTACCTGAGCTAAATCCAGAACATCTAGAGGTTATCGACGCGCAGAAGAAACGTCTAGGCACTAAGAAAGGCTTTATTGTTGTAAAACCTAACTGCTCGATCCAAAGCTATACTCCAGCATTACATGCGTTAAGAGAATTTAAACCTAAGACTGTAGTGGCAACTACTTATCAGGCAATTTCTGGCGCTGGCAAGAACTTTAAAGACTGGCCAGAAATGGAAGGTAATATCATTCCATACATTGGTGGAGAAGAAGAAAAGAGCGAGCAGGAACCCCTTAAGATTTGGGGTAAGGTAGTAGACGGTAAGATTGTAAAGGCTGATGGGCCGGTTATTACTACTCAGTGCATTCGCGTTCCAGTTTTAGATGGTCATACTGCAGCTGTATTTGTTACTTTTGAGAAAAAACCTACAAAAGAGCAGATCATTAAGGCTTGGAGAGAATACAAGGGTCTTCCACAGGAACTGAATCTTCCAAGTGCGCCAAAACAGTTTATTCAATATCTTGAGGATGACAATCGTCCACAGGTTGCGTTAGATGTAAACAATGAAAATGGTTTTGGAATCTCCATGGGACGTCTTCGTGAGGATACCGTATTTGATTACAAGTTTGTAGGACTTTCCCACAATACAGTACGTGGAGCAGCAGGTGGCGGTGTATTAACTGCTGAGCTGCTAGTTGCAAAAGGATTAATTAGCGCAAAATAGAGTGTGACAGGACACTCTTCTCTATAAAAAGTAAAGGATGGGAACAGACATAGATACATGTCAGTTCTCATCCTTTATTTTTGAAATTAAAATCATGTATTTATTGGATGCCTTTAAGATAGCGAATAAAGGAAACGGCGTTCTCTTTTTGACTTGAATTATTTACAATACCTATATAAAAAGAATAGGAGGTTCCTGTATTCTTTTGATGTTTGTACCATTCAGAAATATTGCTATAGACCGAACTGTTGTCTAGGCATACACCATAGGCATGCTCTATATTATAGTCTTCATTTTGGACATCACTTGAATCAGCGCTATCATCGGCCGGAAATTCTTTCTTTGTATAAAACAAGTCCTTTGTGAGATTGCCCAACTCTTCCTTGGATAATACTTCGGATAAATCGCAAAAGAACCCATTTTGAGCGTATTTACTAAAAACATCTTTATCAGCAATGATTACATCTAGGGTACCAGTGGTTGCATAAACAGTTATTTGATCTTGTACAGTTCTATTCACTTGCTCAAGGTCTATTGCGAAACCATCTTGTATTGTAATATCTTCTTTGTCCGGATTGAAATCAATGAGCTTTCCAAAGTCGTTAATTAATGATTCGGTAGCTTCTTCACTATAGGCATCATTGATAGTAACCAATCGTAATACTACTTCGTTCTTTGGCATAATAAGTTTAATGATGAGGTACAGTACTACTGCAATGACGATACCACTAGCTAAGACAGCTTTTAAATAGTAATCTTTTATGTATTGTAGTTTTTTCTTAAACGTTAAACCTTTAAACTTAACGATTTCTTGTTCGGGGGTACGCTTTTTATAAATGTTTGCATCCTTTCCTAATACAGTATTCTTAGCCATATATTACACTCCTTTAGTATGTTAAAGTAAGTATAACACAGGATGTTGGCATTGAAAAGCAAGTATATGTAAAAAAAAACTAAAATGTTTCATAAATTTTAATACAAAATAGGCGAATATATTGGTTACTTGTCTGTAGATTGATAGAGTTTTTGATCATCATAAATGTTGTGGGAGAAAAGAAAATCTGTCAATGTAATCTAAATAAGTATTAGACCATTGACAGATTCTTATTTTTTGTATACAAATGATTAAGAAATATATAGGATGATAGCTATTCGATAGAATCCTTCTCAGTAGCTGGATCTGTGCTCTTCTTCTCAGGAAGGATAGCAGCAAAGATAATACCAAGAACTGCAGCGATAGCAAGACCTGAGATAGAAAGGTCATCTGTGTTAGGGATGACAATCTTGTCTACACCAATACCAAGTACCAAGATTAAAGAAGAAATCATTAAGTTTCTACTGTTAGACATATCAATTTTATGATTTATAAGGATACGTACACCAACGCTGGAAATCATACCAAATAACACGATGCTGATACCACCGCTTACTGCAGGTGGAACCTGTTGGATTATAGTTCCTAATTTACCAAATACACCAAGAATTACTGCAAATACAGCTGCAATTCTTAAACAGGATGGATCGTAGTTTTTTGTTACTGCAAGAACACCCGTGTTCTCTCCATAAGTAGTATTAGCAGGTCCACCAAACAAACCAGCCATAGCGGTTGCCAAACCATCACCAATTAAGGTACGATGTACACCAGGATCTGCAATGAAGTTCTTTCCAACAACAGCACCATTTGTTGTGATATCTCCAACATGTTCAATGATGGTAACAAGAGAAATAGGAGCAATTGCCAGAATGGCATCTAAGTCAAACTTAGGAAGTTGTAGAAACTGGTCAAGAATGTGACTGTCAGTAAAGGACAGGAAAGAAGCATTACGGAAAGCATCTCCCCAGGCTTTTGTATCAAGGATACCAAATGGGATACATATTATGTAACCGATAATTAATGCAATAAGAATTGGCATAAGATTAAGAAAACCTTTTGCAAAGACAGAGACGCCAATAATAATGAGTATTACCAGTGCGGCGACCAAGGCTTTCATCGGTACAAAAGTACCATTATTAACACTATCTTTAAAGAATGCATTTCCAGTTGCACTGGTACATAACCTAAGACCAATTACTATAATCATTGGTCCGGTAACAATAGGTGGTAATATTTTTGTAACTTTTTGATAACCGATTATTTTTATTAATATAGCAAAAAGTACATAAATCAAACCAGCTATAATTAACGCACCCTTTACTTTAGCAAGATTGTCTAGATTAATGTTGGCATTACCAAGGTTGTCTCCACCGTCCCAGAGTACATACTGAATAGCACCCATAAATGCAAAACTGGAACCTAGGAATACAGGAACCTTTCGCTTTGTAACACCATGAAACAGCAGTGTGCCAAGGCCTGCACAAATTAACGTAAGAGAGGCATTTAAACCTGTTAACATAGGGACTAAAACTGTGGCACCAAACATTGCAAGAACATGTTGAATACCCAAGAGAATTTTTTGACTAAGACTCTTTTCCATACGGAACCTCCACTTTATTTTATACTCATATTAAATTACCATATAACAGTATAAGGACTTAAAAGAGCTGAGTCAATATAAATCGAATAAAATCAACAGAACGGATTTATTAAAATATATAATGTTATTTAGTAGACGGGTGTTTTATTATTGTATAAAATGTTGAATGTGCTTAAATTTTGGCTACATTTCATATAATAAATATTATTAAAGTTTATGGAGGACAATATGGGAAAAAAAGATGGCGTAAAAAAGAGTAAAAACTTAGAATTGCTTTATATGGCCCGGCAGGATGTGTCCATTAAGGATTTGGAAAAACCACTTTTGGACAAGCTGGAAGAGATTCATGTATGGCCTGAGATTGGTATTATGGAGCTAAATATGCCTAGTGGCATCATCACAGATGTCGAGACTATGACAGAGTTCATGGAAGAAGAGGAAGATATAAAATTTATGGAGGAAAGACAGATACAGAGTGTTTATGCTCTTACTGTAGCAGAAGAAGGTCTAAGTGAATTAATGGATTATGTGAAAATCTGGATTCGGGAATATGGTGGTTTACTTTGCTCCGACAGTGATGATTTTACGCCGATTTATATACAATAGGAGCAATCTGGGAGCAGAGCGTTTGTACAGTTTCGTATGAGTTTCTGTATACAAAACAGTATAAGTATAGTATGAACGAAAATATTTCGAAAAAGTTTCGAAATATCATATATAATAACCAAGTATAGTCTCTTATTTTTGTGAATGTCGCTGCTTGTAATAGAAAAAAATGTATAATATAATAGGTTTATTGACAGAATAACAAAGTATAAAAAGAAACTTATACACATTTTCGTAAGTTTTCGTAACAAAGATAATTAAAGAAATAAGGGAGAAAAAGAATGAAATTTGGTTATTTTGATGATTTGAACAAGGAATACGTTATTACTACACCTACTACACCGTATCCTTGGATTAACTACCTGGGCTCTCAAGAGTTTTTTACCATTATCTCTAATACCTCAGGTGGTTACAGCTTCTGTAAGGATGCGAAATTAAGAAGAATTACTCGGTATCGTTATAACAATGTTCCCCTTGATTTAGGTGGAGGTCATTACTTTTACTTATATGATGATGGGGACTTTTGGAGCCCGGGTTGGGCGCCAGCTAGAAAAGAGTTAGATTTTTATGAATGTCGTCATGGTATGGGATATACTACAATCAATGGAAAGAGAAATGGCATTTCCACTAAAGTGACGTACTTTGTTCCTTTAAACTATCATGGTGAGATTCAGAAAATAGTGGTAGAGAATGAGGCAGATACAAAGAAGAATGTTAAATTGTTCTCCTTTATAGAATGGTGTCTGTGGAATGCAGATGATGATGATCGTAACTTCCAACGTAACTTCAATACTGGAGAGGTAGAGGTGAAGGGCTCTGTTATTTATCATAAGACAGAGTACAAGGAGCGTCGTAATCACTATGCGTTTTATTCTGTAAATGCTCCAATCAGTGGGTTTGATTCTGATAGAGAGAGCTTTATCGGTACATATAATGGATTTACTGATCCTCAGGTAGTAGTAGAGGGCAAATCTAAAAATTCAGTAGCTGACGGCTGGTCTCCTTGTGCTTCTCATTGCATCGAGATAAGCTTAGAGCCAGGGGAAAAGAAGGAACTTGTGTTTATCCTTGGATATGTAGAGAATCCGGTAGAGGACAAGTGGGAGGCTAAGGGTGTAATCAATAAGAAGAAAGCCGAAACCATGATTAATCAGTTTGCTACTGTAGAAGATGTAGACAAAGCATTTGAAGAGTTAGCAGCTCATTGGGACAAGCTACTTTCCAAGTATACTATCGAATCCGATGATAAGAAGTTAAATAGACAGGTAAATATCTGGAACCAATATCAATGTATGGTTACCTTTAATTTATCTAGGAGTGCATCCTATTTTGAGTCCGGTGTTGGACGTGGTATGGGCTTTAGAGATTCCAATCAGGACTTACTTGGTTTTGTACACCAGATTCCTGACAGAGCAAGAGAGAGAATCATTGATTTAGCTTCTACCCAGTTAGAGGATGGTGGAGCATACCATCAGTATCAGCCATTGACTAAAAAGGGTAATGATGCCATTGGTGGTAACTTCAATGATGATCCATTATGGCTGGTTTTAGCAGTAGTGGCTTACATAAAGGAAACCGGAGATTATTCGATTCTTGATGTAATGACTCCATTTGATAATGATATGGGTACAGCAACTCCATTAGCGGATCATTTAAAGAGAAGTTTTGACCATGTAATTAATAATGTAGGACCTCATGGCCTCCCTCTAATTGGTCGTGCTGACTGGAATGACTGTCTGAACTTGAATTGTTTCTCTACAGAACCGGGAGAATCCTTCCAGACTTCTACCTCCAAGGATGGACGTGTGGCTGAATCAGTATTAATTGCAGGTATGTTTACCAGTATTGGTGATGAATATGCCAAATTAATGGATAAGATTGGTAACAAAGAAGAAGCACAGAGAGCATTTGCAGAAGTTGACAAGATGAGACAGGTTATCATGGAGTACGGTTGGGATGGAAAATGGTTTATTCGTGCTTATGATGATTATGGTAGACCACTTGGTAGTGATCAGAATGAAGAAGGTAAGATATTTATAGAATCCCAAGGGTATTGTGTAATGGGTGGCTGTGGTACCACTGACGGAAAGGCTATTCAGGCATTGGATTCTGTTGAAGAACGTCTTGGTACTAAGTACGGATTGGTTTTAAACAATCCTGCATTTACAAAATATTATGTTGAGTATGGTGAGATTTCTACATATCCTGCTGGTTATAAAGAAAATGCAGGTATTTTCTGTCATAACAATGCTTGGATAATGTGTGCAGAAGCAGTAGTAGGCCGGGGAGATAAGGCATTTGACTACTATACAAGAATTGCTCCTGCATATACAGAGGAGTATAGTGAAATTCATAGAACAGAGCCTTATGTATATTCTCAAATGGTTGCAGGTAAAGATGCAAAACGTTTTGGAGAATCAAAGAATTCTTGGTTAACAGGAACTGCTTCCTGGAACTTTGTAGCGATTTCTCAGTATATACTTGGTATCAAACCAGAGTATGATGGACTTATGATTGATCCAGCAATTCCTCATGACTGGGATGTATATAAAGTTACAAGAGAATTCCGTGGAGATGTTTATAAGATTACGATTGAGAATCCAAAACATGTTTGTACAGGAGTAGCCAAGATGGTTGTTGATGGCAAGGAAGTTGCTGGTAACATCATCCCTGTGCTCGGAGATGGAAAGAGTCATGAGGTTACAGTAGTATTAGGATAGCGCTGATTAGGTGAGTGGATTCCAGCAGGGAGGAGGAATTCACAAATTGTCTGGGAAGTGGATTTGTTGTCAAGATGTAGAAGGTGACAGTACGCTCCACTTATATAATGAAAAAGGAAGGATAATTGGTATAAAATCACATGCCATTATCCTTCCTTTTTACTATACTAAAGGTACCGGTGATTGCATTAGATCCCTAGGACAATTATGGGATGGGGAAGTGGTTATTAACTTGATATGAAAAGGTTGCGTTATTTCATATTTCTCGCTACAATAGCCATATATTAACCATTAATCCTACTATATTAGACAGCCAATTATGGCAGGAGGTCCTTGTGAATATTAGGAAAGAAGTAGAAAAAAGAAGTAATTACATGATACGATTAAGAAAGCATTTTCATAAATATCCGGAGCTAAGTGGTCAGGAATATGAAACCTCAAAGAGAATTCGGGAAGAGCTAGACAACATGGAGATTCCATACGTAGTAGCAGGGGAGACAGGTGTGATAGGCTTGGTTGGCCATGGAGACCATGTCATAGCACTGCGTGCCGATATGGATGCGTTACATATACAGGAAAAGACAGAGGTTGGCTACCGCTCCGTGCATGATGGAATTATGCATGCTTGTGGTCATGATGCCCATATGGCTGCTTTACTTGGGGCAGCAGATATTCTTAAAACCTTTGAAAATGAGTTAAACTGCACAGTGAAACTTATTTTTCAACCTTCAGAGGAAAATTGTATGGGAGCAAGGATGATATGCGAATCTGGACAAATAGATGATGTAGAAGAGATATATGGACTTCATGTATTTGGGGATATTCCTTGTGGGAAGATTTCTATTCAGGCCGGGCCAAGAATGGCAGCCTCCGATATATTTAAGATTAATATTCACGGACGTTCTGGTCATGCAGGAAAACCACAACAGTGTGTGGATGCCACAGTTGTTGGTGCGGCTACGGTATTAAATCTGCAGTCCATTGTCAGTAGGGAAATGGATCCATTGCATCCCGCAGTAGTAACTGTTGGTAAGCTTCAAAGTGGAACGACTCATAATATTATTTCTGGGGAGGCTTACATAGAGGGTACAGCCAGAACCTTCTCTCATGAGGATGGCAGGCACATTGAGCAATCTGTAAAACGAATTGTTACCAATACAGCAGAGACTTATAATACCACAGCAGTAATCAATTATCAAAGGTCTCTTCATCCCGTGGTGATGAATGACAAAGCTCTTTCAGAGACAGCCTTAAAGGCAGCTGAGAAGATATTTGATAAAGAGAATATTGTGGATATTCCAAAAATGTTTTTGGGAGAAGATTTCTCTGTCTATCAGCAGCAGATTCCGGGAGTATTTGCATTTGTGGGAGCAGGCAATGAGTCTATGGGTAGGGCATATCCAAACCATCATAATTGTTTTAACATTGATGAAAAAGCGGTGCTTAATGCTACCATGCTATACTTGGCATTTGCTGGATGGTAGGTGTAATTAGGATATGGTCTAAATGCACAGAAAAGAAACAAGAGGGCCCTACGATTTCGTTAAAAATGACAAAATCATATGATATGTTTTCCGTTGGTTGACATAGACACTTTAGTGTGCTAATATAATAAAGCAATAATACATAATTGTTACGGAATGGATAAATATAGGAGGATGAATGATGAAAAAGATTACTCAAATATTAGCACTTATACTAGTATGCGTAATAGTGTTGGCTTCCTGTGGAAGTAAAGAAAGTGGATCCAATAAAGCAAACAAAGGTAGCAAGGATACGAACAAGGATACTTCTTTAGAGTATGTGCAAAATAATAAAAAACTTATTTTAGGATTAGACGCGTCCTTCCCACCAATGGGATTTAAAGATGCAGATAACAATATCGTTGGCTTTGATATAGATCTTGCCAAAGAGGTATGTAAGAGAATGGGTATTGAACTTAAATTACAGCCAATTGACTGGAAGGCCAAGGAGATGGAATTAAAGAATAAGAATATTGATTGTATCTGGAATGGTTTAAGTTATTCCAAAGACAGGGATGAAGACATGACTTTAAGTCAGTCCTATATGGGAAATACTCAAGTTGGTGTAGTTCTTGCAGACAGCAGTATTAATTCTTTAAAAGATTTGGCAGATAAGACAGTAGCTGTACAGAATGGTTCTACTGCAGCTGAAGTACTGGAAGGTCAAAAAGAGATTACTGACTCCTTGAAAGAGATGTTAAAGGTTGCAGATAATGTAAAGGCTATGATGGATCTTGAAATAGGTGGTTCAGATGCTGTGGTTATGGATGAAGTAGTTGCACGTTATTACATGGAGAAGAATGAAGGTAAGTACAAATTACTATCTGACAGCCTGGCAGATGAGAAATATGTGATTGGATTCAGAAAAGGTGACAAAGCATTATGTGCTGAAGTGGAAAAACAGTTAAAGGCAATGAAGGAAGATGGAACATTAGCTAAGATCAGCACAACCTGGTTTGGTTCTGATGTTACAACTATTCAGTAAAGCAGATGGAAAGATTGCTGTACACTTTTAGTGATACAGCTTTTTTTCTTAATAATACGTAGTTACATAGTAGCAGGAGGAAAGTATGTCACAGGAAGAAATAATGAGTTTGATAAAAAATATGTTAGTGATATCTGGCGAGACAGGGAAAATCTTTCTTTTAACGCTAGTGTTTTCGTTACCACTTGGCTTACTTGTATGTTTGGGACGTATGTCCAAGCTTGTTATCATAAGCTGGCCGATACGTTTCTTTTTGTTGATTATGAGAGGGACACCGTTAATATTACAATTATATGTATGTTTTTATGGATTACCATTTTTTACCCCCTTTAAGTTTGATAGATTTACAGCAGCACTCATAGCTATGTCCTTGAACTATGCAGCTTATTTTGCTGAGATCTATCGATCTGGTCTGGAATCTATGCCAAAGGGGCAAAAGGAGGCTGCAGAGGTTTTAGGATTTACCAAAAATCAGACCTTTTTTAAGATTACCTTACCACAGGTAATCAAGAGAATTCTTCCACCTATGAGTAGTGAGTTTATGACTCTGGTAAAGGATACTGCATTAGTATCCGTTATCGGAGTTGCGGAGATTTATCAACTAGCCACAGAAAATATGAGTTTTACAGGTAGCATGCTACCAATAGCCTTGGCAGGACTTTTCTATCTGGTTATGAACAGTGTAGTAGCTCGATGCTTCTATGTGGCAGAGAAAAAGCTAAGCTATTATCAATAGGAGGAGACCAATGAATGCAATTGAAATTAATAATCTAGTGAAAAGTTTTGGACACTTAGAAGTGTTGAAGGATATTAATCTTACAATAAAGCCGGGAGAGATTGTTTCTATTATTGGTTCCTCAGGTTCCGGTAAATCCACCCTTCTTCGCTGTTTAACCAGATTGGAGACCATTAATGCCGGAAGAATAAGTATAGGCGGAATGCAAATGGTAACCACAACGGAGGGCAAAGTTTCCTATGCGGATAAAGATACCCTACTTAAAATTCGCTTAAAGACAGGATTGGTCTTTCAAAGCTTTAACCTATTTCCCCATTATTCCGTACTCCGTAATATCACAGAAGCTCCAATCCATGTGGTAGGTAAGGATAAGCAGATAGCTGAAAAGGAAGCTATGGAATTACTGAACAGATTAGGTCTGGAAGACAAGAAGGACTGTTATCCACACCAGTTATCTGGTGGACAGTGCCAACGTGTTTCCATTGCAAGAGCCCTTGCGTTGCAACCAGACATCCTGTTCTTTGATGAGCCAACCTCAGCCTTGGATCCAGAATTGACTGGTGAAGTATTAAAGGTAATCAAGTCTTTAACTACACTTAATATGACGATGGTGATTGTCACCCATGAAATGAGCTTTGCCAGAGAGATTTCTGACCGTGTTATTTTTATGGATGAAGGCGTTGTCGTGGAGGATGGAACTCCAGACGAAGTTTTCTCTTCAAATAATGAAAGAACGAGAAGTTTCTTAGGAAAATTTATGGATTAATTAAAAAACATATCAAATTCCCCCTTGTATTTTTTTGGTAGGAAAGGTATTATAAATTCGACAATGTTAATGAGAGAATATTATTTCGTGGAGGGAAACATGAAAAAACATGCGTACAGATTACTTTCCCTTCTGTTAATTGTTACTTCTATTACACTGAGTAGTTGCTCAGGTGATAAGAACAATAACAAGCAGAACGGGGAAACTCCAAGTAGCGATAATATGTCTCAGGAACCTACCTACGGGGGTGACGTAGTAGTAGGAATTCAACAGGATTTAGACAGTCTTGACCCACACAAAGCAGTTGCGGCAGGAACTTCTGAAGTCTTATTTAATATTTTCGAAGGTTTAGTAAAACCGAATGAAAATGGTGACTTAGTTCCAACGGTAGCAAGTGATTATACCATTTCTGACGATGGAACTGTTTATACATTCGTTTTAAAGGATGGTATCAAGTTTCACAATGGAAACCTTGTTACCGTAGAGGATATTGTATATTCTGTAAAGAGAAGCGCTGGTTTGTTGAAGGATAAGGATGCATCCATCAATGTCAAATCAGCGCTTTCTAATATTAAAGATGTAACTGCGACTGATAACAAAACTGTCAAGATAACCCTGAAAACTCCTGATACTGAGCTACTTGCTTACTTAACAACAGCCATTATACCAGCAAATTATGATGGACAAGAGACTAAGCCAATTGGAACAGGACCTTTTAAATTTGTGTCTTTTTCTCACCAGCAAAGTCTGGTAATGGAAAAAAATCCAGATTACTGGGGTGAGAAGCCTTACTTAGATAAGGTAACTTTTAAAATTGTAGAGAAAGCAGATATTGCAATGATGGAATTGCAGGGAGGTACCATTGATATCTTCCCATATCTTACTAATGATCAGGCAAATCAGATAAAAGAAAAGTTTAATGTTAAGGTTGGTAACATGAATCTGGTACAGGGACTTTTCTTAAATAATGCAAAGCCTCCTTTTAACAATCCAAAGGTGAGGGAAGCTCTTAATTATGCAGTAAACCGTCAAGAAATATTAGATTTCGTAGCTGGAGGCAATGGAACTGTTATTCAAAGTGCCGTATTCTCTGGATTTACTAAGTATTTTGACAAATCACTGTCCACCTATTATTCTCAGGATTTAGAAAAGGCCAAAGCACTGTTAGCAGAAGCGGGTTATGCCAATGGACTGAGCTTTACAATTATGGTACCAGGTGGGTATCAGTATCATATTGATACAGCACAGGTTATAGTGGAGCAGTTGGCGAAAATTGGTGTAACGGCGAAAATTCAGACTATCGAATGGAATAGCTGGTTAAGTGATGTATACAATAACCGCAATTATGAGGCGACTGTTATAGGATTAGTTGCACCATTGGCAGCTAGGGAGTTGTTAGGAAGATATGATTCCAAGGCGACTAACAATTTTGTCAATTATACCAACAGTGAATATGATAAGATTCTCAAGGAAGCCCTAGCAACCACTGACGATACAAAAAAAGTGGAAAAATATAAAAAATTACAGAGAATACTCACGGAAGATAGTGCATCAGTATATCTGGCAGATCCATCGCTTATGGTAGGAATAAATAAAAAGTTGTCCGGTTATACCTTCTATCCTGTCTATGTACAGGACATGTCAAAGGTGTATTATGTGAAGGAATAAAAGAAGCAATAGGATATAAAAAATAAATGGAAAGGCGGTAAAAAGATGAAATATTTTATAAAAAAGATCATAACTCTCATCATAACATTGTTTGTCGTTTCTTTTTTGACTTTTATCGCCTTTCAAATCATTCCAGGAGACAGTGCTTTAAGCAGTCTTGGGACAGATGCTACACCTGAGCAGATAGAGGCTCTTCGGAATCAGCTTGGACTAAATGATCCGGTAATCGTAAGGTATGGAAACTGGTTAGTAGGTGCAGTAACAGGTGATTTCGGAACTTCCTTAACCTACAATACCTCGGTGAGCGCTCTGATTGCAGAACGTTTGCCGGTAACTCTGACACTGGCTCTTATGTCCCTAGTAATGATTCTGATAATAGCTCTACCTCTAGGAATACTTACATCAAAGAAAGAAAAATCCAAATGGGAAGGGGTATGGCAGTTCTTTATTCAGTTGGGAATGGCCATACCTTCTTTCTTCCTTGGTATACTTATTACTCTTATCTTCGGGTTAGTTTTGAAGTTGTTTACTCCGGGAGGTTTTGTTGCCTGGGGAGAAAATAGAACTGGATTTTTTATCTATATGATCTTTCCAGCCATTGCTGTGGCAATTCCCAAAATTGCAATGATGACCAAATTTTTAAGAAGTTCAATTAAAAGGCAGATAACCTTAGATTATGTCAGGACAGCTAAAAGTAAAGGAAATACTATTCGTGGAATTATGGTTGGGCATGTCTTGAAAAATGCAATGATTCCGGTAATTACCTATCTAGCCATGATTATTGCAGAGATCTTTGCAGGTAGTATTTTTGTGGAACAGGTATTTAACCTACCAGGCATAGGTCGTTTACTGATAGCCGGAATAGCCAATCGGGATTTCCCAGTGGTACAGGCTATTGTGCTATATATTGCAGTCTTAGTTCTGACTATGAATTTTATTGTAGATATATTGTATCAAGTTTTGGATCCACGGGTACAGGAGGAAATGATAAGGTGAAACATTTTTCAATGACTCAGAAAATTGGATTGGTGTTAGTTATTCTTATTGTGGGAGTCACTGTAATTGGTATCTTCTTTACTCCCTACAATCCCAATGGTATGGATGCTTTGTCAAAAAATCTACCTCCAAGTCTAGTTCATCCTTTTGGAACCGACAATTTTGGAAGAGATATCTTCAGCCGAGTTATGGACGGAGCAAAGACCACCTTTATCATAGCCGTTGCCACAGTTGCCATTGGTGCATTAGTGGGAGGCATTGTCGGTGCTATCACCGGATATTATGGTGGGGTAGTGGACGAAGTACTTATGCGGTTTAATGATGTGGTGGCTTCTTTTCCTAGTATATTATTAGCTCTGGTGATGATCAGTGTGTTAGGCCCTGGAAAATATAAGATTATTTGGTCTCTTGGGATAGTCTTTATTCCAAGTTTCGCCCGTATAGTGCGAAGTGAATATGTGACACAGAAGCAGCTTGATTATGTGAAAAATGCACGTCTTATGGGAGCAAGCCATCTTCGAATTATAGTACATCACATTTTACCGAATACAAAGAATATATTGCTGTCCTCTATTGCCATCGGCTTTAATAACGCAATTCTAGCAGAGGCCGGCATGAGTTATCTGGGACTGGGTGTTCAGCCACCGGATCCTAGCCTAGGTCGAATGTTGTCAGAAGCGCAGACTTATCTTACGACAGCACCTTGGTATGTCCTGGCACCTGGAATTACAATTATTCTTACGGTCTTAGGCTTTAGCCTATTGGTAGAAAGGTAGTGTTCGGATGAAAGAGAGTAATGCGAAGGTACCAATTTTAACAGTCAACAATCTACATGTAAGTTTTGTGGATGGAAAGGTAAATGATGAGGTAGTAAAGGGGATAAACTTTGCAGTTATGCCTGGAGAAATTATTGGTATTGTCGGAGAAAGTGGTTCCGGGAAATCTATTACTTCCTTGGCTATTATGGATTTGTTAAAAGAAGACTGTAAGGTGACAGAAGGAAGCATTGTCTTTGAAGGAAGGGATTTGCTTCACTTGTCAGATGAGGCAAAACGCCAACTACGGGGAAAAGAGATTACTATGGTATTTCAGGAGCCTATGACTTGCTTAAATCCAGTGATACCAATTGGCCCTCAGGTGGAAGAAGTATTAAGGATTCATGGTGATAAGAAGAGAACAAAGTCTATTTACCGAGAAAAGACACTTCAAATGCTGTCAGAAGTGGGACTTTGTGACGTAGAAGCTTTATATGGCAAATATCCTCATGAGCTTTCCGGTGGTATGAGACAGCGTGTCATGATAGCCATGGCTATGATTTCAAGGCCAAAACTTCTGATTGCAGATGAGCCAACAACAGCTTTAGATGTAACGGTTCAGAAGCAGATTATTAAACTTTTGTCTAAGCTTAACAAAGAATATGGAGTTTCCATTCTATTTATCTCCCATGATCTCGGGGTGGTGCAATCACTGTGTGACAGAGCCCTGGTGATGTATGAAGGAGCCATTGTAGAGCAGGGTAACACTAGAGATTTATTCACATCACCAAAGGAGGAATATACAAAACGTCTGGTGAAAGCTGCTCCTAAGGTAGAACCTATGGAAGAAAGTGCTCAAAAAGAAGAGAAGCCTGCTATTGTCCAAGCTAAAGGACTTTCTGTGTATTACAATGTTAAGACAAAGGGCTTACTATCTAAAACCTATCGTAGGGAAGTGGTTAAGTCTGTTAGTTTTTCAATTAAGGAAGGCGAGGTCTATGGCATCGTTGGAGAGTCAGGTTCCGGTAAATCTACCCTGGCCAAGGCAATCATTGGGTTAAACACTAATATTGAAGGCAGTCTTACCATATCCTCAAAACGGCCGCAAATGGTATTTCAGGATCCGTATAGCAGTCTAAACCGCAGTCGTACAATCGGATGGATTCTCGAAGAGCCGCTAAAGATTCAGGGATTGTTTAGCAAAGCTAAGAGAAAGGAAAGAGTCCGTGAAATGCTAGGTTTAGTAGGCCTGGAGAATTTATATGCAAAACGATATATTTATGAACTAAGTGGTGGACAGAGACAAAGGGTTGCCATTGCCTGCGCTCTAATGAACAACGAGAAATTCATCATTTTAGATGAACCAGTGTCTGCATTGGATGTTACCATACAAGATCAGATTCTGACTTTGCTAAAGGACTTAAAGGAAAAGTTTGGGCTATCCTATCTGTTTATTTCTCATGATTTGAATGTAGTGTATCAGATGTGCGACAGAATAGGTGTGATGAAGGATGGCATCCTGCTAGAAGAAGGTAGCCGTGAAGAAATATATTTTCATCCAAAGGATGAGTATACAAAGGAATTATTAGAGGCAATATTGTAAGGACTATATCCTTGTCAGAGGTAAATCTCTGTCAGGGATTTTTTTGTTAGTTTTTTGGTTGGAAGAGGGTTTAAGAAAAGAGTTAAGAAAAGAAGCAAATTTTAAATAAAAAATATGGATGTATTAGGGAAAAATTGATATAATAAAACTTATAACAGAGAAAAATGTAGTAATTTATATAATTAAGAATGGAGGATCACTCAATGAACGAGGGTAGTGCACAATTTTTTATTGAAAACGATAAACGTGTTAATAATATGGTCCGTAAAATTCTATTATGGTTGACTTTGGTTTTTCCAGCACTATTTCTGATGTCAATTCTAGGAATTTTTAAGCTCTCGATACGCGATTTGATTATTATTACATCCATAGGCTGTATCTGTACCATATCCCCTACTATTTTATCCAAATGCAATATATCAATATCAATTTTAAAGTATTATTCAGTGATGTCTTTGGCATTGGTAATTGCTATTATGGCTTGCAACCCGGCTGTCGGAATCTATATGACTTATATTCTAGCACTGGCCATTAGTTGTATTTATTTTGATACCAAATTCACAACGCATATAGCAATCTTTGAATATATATGTATGTTGGTGGCAGTCTTTATTCGATCCCAAAATGTAGAACTTGCAGAGGGAAGTTCTTCACTTTCCTGGTTCCGTGGTTATTCCATAGGGTATACCATCGAATATATTGCACTTTCTGCCATTTTTATCACAATTTCTAAACAGGCTCGTAAGCTCTTAGAGAATCTGCATAACACAGAGCGAATTCAAGAGGTAGTTGCCAACTGTGAAGAAGCATCCAATAACCTTGTCACTAATATGGATAAACTCCATGATTCACTTACTGCCAGTCAAAAAAGCAATGAAGAGATTTTTGATTTTGCAGGGAAAACACTAGAGGATTGTAATAGTAATCAAGATTACGTAAATAATACAGTGACTAGCATTCATCAGTTAACGGAATTGATTGATGAAATTAGTCATAAGGCAGAAAAAATGTGTGAAGTGACGAAGAAAACATTCGAGAGCACAAGAGCATACATATGTATTATGGATGAGGCGGTTTCCAGTATGAACGCTATCGATAATACAACAGAGGACACCCGTAAGGCAATTGAAATCTTAGAGCAGAGAACAAATGAAATAGACGAACTTACAAATATAATCACTGGTATAGCCAATCAGACTAGCCTCCTTGCTTTAAATGCTTCTATTGAAGCAGCCCGTGCAGGTGAGAATGGGAAAGGCTTTGCCGTTGTTGCAGAGGAAGTAGGAAAGCTTGCAGAGGCATCTCAATCTGCTGTAGGACGAATCACCCAACACGTTTCAGATATTATGGAAAGTTCTGTCCATGCAGATGAATCTATAAAAAAGAGTACAGAATCAGTAAAATCAGGTATGGAACGCATAGAACATGCCAAAAATGAGGCTGTCAGTATTAGTGAGATTCAGCAAAATTCTTTATCTGTTGTAGAGGAAATAGTAGACAGCTGTATGAATTCAAAGAACTATGTAAATGAGGTAGTTACTATGGCTGAGAATATGACACAATTAATGGAACATTCTTCTGATATGATCTTAGAGATTAAGGAAAGCCTGACGAACCAGGATAAACTGATTCAGGATATGAACAATATCTTTGATCAAGTTAACCAGATATCCATATACCTGCAACAGATTGTAGAGAAGGAATAATTTGTGTTAAAGGAGTATCCACAAGAGGATTTGTTCATACAATAAGGATAAGAAGTTGTATTTTTTTATAAAATTGGTTGACATTCATAAATCAACATGATAGTATAGGAAAAAGTAAATATTTTCAAACCGTTGAAGCGAAGATAAAAATAGTGATGCTCTCACAGAGAGCCCGTGTAGGTGTGAGTCGGGCAGAAAACAAGCTATTAAATGGATCGTGGAGGGCGCAGTCAAAGGCGTAAGCTGAGTATTCTGCGACGTGTAGGCACACGTAAGTTGCCGGGAATATGTAAGTATTCTGCTAAGTGTGTAGCTTATGCTACAAATCAAGGTGGTACCGCGGATAATTAATTATTCGTCCTTGACAGAAGTCAATCTCTGTCAAGGACTTTTTTTTGTTTGATAGGAAAGTCCTCCGAGGTTGTTGCTTGCGTAAACTAATAAAGGCGGAGAGTTTTGCAGGGAAAAAGGAGGTTTACCATGATAAGACCAAGTTTGGAAGAGATAAAACAGATTACAGCAGAGGGGACTTATAGCATTGCCCCAATTAGCATGGAGCTGCTATCTGACAGTAAGACACCGATTGAAGTTATGAGAGTCCTCATGAATGTCTCAAAACATTGCTATATGTTAGAAAGTGGCGCAGATAATGAAAAATGGGGACGGTATACCTTTCTAGGTTATGAACCAAAGCACGAGTTGACCTGTGTCAACGGAAATATAAAACTAGATGGAAAGAGCATTAAGAGTAAAAATCCGCAGGAGTACTTAAGAGAACTGTTGAAAGACTATAAAAGTCCTGTAATTAAGAACTTTCCACCCTTTACTGGAGGACTGGTGGGGTATTTCTCTTACGATTACATCAAATATGTAGAACCATCTCTTCAACTGGATGGGGAGGATATAGAGAAATTCAAAGATGTGGACCTGATGTTATTTGACAAAGTTATTGCTTTTGATAATTATCGTCAGAAAATGATTCTTCTAGTAAACATCTCATTAGAGAATCCGGAGGAGAGTTATAGAAAGGGGCAACAGGAGCTTATAGAGTTGGCAGAGCTTATTCGTAAAGGGGAACCAAAGCGTGAGTTAGCCGGAAAGTTGCTATCCTCCTTTCAGTCACTTTTCTCCAAGGAAGAATATTGTGCCATGGTAGAGAAGGCAAAGCATCATATTGTGGAGGGAGATATTTTTCAGATTGTCCTTTCCAATAGGTTGGAAGCGGATTTTGAAGGAAGTCTTTTTCATACCTATCGGATTCTAAGAACATTGAATCCATCACCCTATATGTTCTATTTCTCCGGCTCTGATATGGAGGTAGCAGGTGCTTCACCGGAAACCCTAGTAAAACTAGAGCAGGGGACACTTCGAACATTTCCCCTTGCTGGTACCAGACCTAGGGGGTTAACTGAGGAAGAGGATGTTAGATTGGCAAAAGAGCTTTTACAGGATGCCAAGGAATTGGCAGAGCACAATATGCTAGTAGATTTGGGACGAAATGACTTGGGAAAAATCAGTGAATTCGGTTCCGTCGAAGTGGAGCAGTACCATACCGTGCAGCGATATTCTCATGTAATGCATATTGGTTCTACGGTAAAGGGGCAGATTAGAAACGATAAAGATGCCATGGATGCCATCAATGCCATCTTGCCGGCAGGAACTCTATCCGGAGCACCAAAATTAAGAGCCTGTCAACTAATCAATGATTTGGAAAACAACAAACGGGGTATCTACGGTGGTGCCATAGGGTACATTGATTTCACCGGGAATCTGGATACCTGCATTGCTATTCGAATTGTATATAAGAAAAATAATAAAGTATTTATTCGAAGTGGAGCCGGCATAGTGGCAGACTCTGTACCGGAAAAGGAATATCAGGAGTGTCTGAATAAAGCAGCAGCAGTAGTGAGTGCGGTAGAGAACGCACAGGAGGAGGCAGAATGATTGTACTAATCGATAATTATGACAGCTTTTCCTATAATTTATATCAGCTCCTTGGCTCTATCACCCCTGATATTCAGGTGATTCGTAATGACGCCATGACAGTGGAGGAACTTGAATCTCTACAACCAGAGGCCATAATACTTTCACCGGGGCCTGGAAGACCGGAAGATGCAGGAATCTGTGTAGTGACTGTGAAAGAGTTAGGAAGTAAGATTCCTATTCTTGGAGTATGCTTAGGGCATCAATCCATTTGCCAGGCCTATGGAGGAACCATTACTTACGCAAAGGAACTGATGCATGGAAAACAATCGCAGACAGTTCTCGATGCAAGCACCCCAATATTTAAGAATTGTCCGGACATCGTACCTGTGGCAAGGTACCACTCCTTGGCAGTGGAAGAGGAAACCTTACCCGATTGTCTTAAGGTCATTGCAAGAACCATAGATGGAGAGATAATGGCAGTAAAACATAAAAACTATGAAGTCTACGGGCTTCAGTTTCACCCGGAATCCATTATGACACCGGAGGGAAAGAACATACTACGGAATTTTCTAGACCAAGTAATGAAAGGGAGGCAAAAATATGATTAAAGAAGCGATTGTTAAACTTGTCAATAAAGGAGATCTAACTTACGATGAAGCATTCCAGGTTATGAATGAGATTATGAATGGGGAGACAACCCAGACGCAGAATGCAGCTTTTTTAGCAGCACTAACTACAAAGAATACTAAGTCAGAGACCATACAGGAAATCACCGGTTGTGCAGAAGCTATGAGAAGCCATGCCTTACAGCTTACCCATGATATGGAGGTTATGGACATTGTAGGTACAGGTGGGGATGGTGCTCACAGCTTTAATATCTCAACCACAGCGGCCTTTGTACTTGCAGCCGCAGGAATCAAAGTTGCCAAACATGGTAATAGAGCAGCTTCCTCTCAGTGTGGAACAGCAGACTGTTTAGAGGCCCTTGGAATTAATATTTATTTAGAGCCAGACACTTGTGTAAAGTTATTAGAAGAAGTGGGGATTTGTTTCTTATTTGCTCAGAAGTACCACACTTCCATGAAGTATGTAGGGTCTATACGAAAAGAATTAGGATTTAGAACCGTATTCAATATCCTAGGTCCTCTCACTAATCCAGCTCGTCCTTCCATGCAGATTCTAGGTGTTTATGACGAGACACTTGTTCAGCCGTTGGCCCGTGTATTAACTAGTCTTGGCGTAAAAAGGGGTATGGTGGTTTATGGTCAGGATAAATTAGATGAATTGTCCCTTAGTGCTCCAACAACAATATGTGAATTTAAAGAGGGAGAATATTGGGGATATATTATTTCCCCGGAAGATCTGGGATTAAGCCGTTGCAGTAAAGAAGATCTGGTTGGAGGTACACCAGAGGAGAATGCAAAGATTACCACAGACATTTTAAATGGAGTTACAGGGCCGATGAGAGACACTGTATTACTCAATGCAGCAGCCGGCCTCTATGTAGGAGGGAAGGCAACAAGTTTAAAAGATGGTATCGTGTTGGCAGCAGAGCTGATTGATTCAAGCGCAGCCTATAGAAAGTTAGTAGAGTTTAGAAAGGCAACAGGTGAATAATGAGTAATATTTTAGAATCCATAGCGTCTTACACCAAAATCAGAATTCATCAGACGAAGGCTATGAAATCAATGGAGGAGATAAAGGTAGAAGCATTTCTCCTAGATTGTGATACCGGATTCCCTTTTGAGGAGGCCCTGAAGGCTAAGCCTATGGCATTTATCTGTGAATGTAAAAAAGCATCTCCTTCGAAGGGATTGATTACATCGGAATTTGACTATCTTGGGATTGCCAGAGAATATGAATCAGCCGGAGCAGCTGCCATCTCTGTTCTGACTGAACCTAAGTGGTTTATGGGCAGTGACACCTATCTTAAAAGGATTGCCAAGGAGGTAACAATTCCCTGCTTACGTAAGGATTTTGTAGTAGATGAGTATATGATTTATGAGGCAAAGACTCTCGGGGCAGCAGCAGTACTTTTAATTTGTGCCCTTTTGTCAGAAAAAACTCTTTCCACATACATTACTATTTGCGATAGCTTAGGCTTGTCTGCCCTTGTGGAAGCTCATAACGAAGAAGAGATTGCAATGGCGTTACGAGCAGGAGCCAGAATAATTGGTGTGAATAATCGTAATCTAAAGGATTTTAGTGTGGATGTGAGGAATAGTGAACGATTAAGAAGTCTAGTGCCAGACGATATCCTATTTATCGCTGAGAGTGGAATTCAGTCACCAGAGGATGTTGCAGCCTTAAGCCATGTTGGGGTAAATGGAGTTCTTATTGGAGAAACCCTAATGAGAGCAGGGGACAAAGAGGCAATGTTAAAATCTCTAAAGGAGCTATTATGATAAAGATAAAAATCTGTGGATTAACAAGTAGAAAGGACATAGAAATAGTGAATAGTCTTAAGCCGGACTATATTGGATTTGTATTTGCAAAGGCCAGCAAAAGGTACATTACACCGGAGAGGGCGAAGCTACTTCGAGGCTATTTGGATACAGGAATTCAGGTGGTTGGAGTATTTGTAAATGAACCTGTTGAATTTATTTTAACCCTTTGCCAGCAAGGAATTATTGATATCATACAGCTTCACGGCAAAGAGGATGACGAGTATGTAAAAAGGCTTAGATTTAATACAACAAGAACTATCATTCAGGCTTATGAAATTAGAATACCTGAGGATGTTAATAAAGCCAACACTGCTAGGGCTGACTATGTTTTATTAGATAATGGTGCCGGGGGAACAGGAGAAAGCTTTGATTGGTCACTACTTGGGAAAATGAACCGTCCATTTTTCCTGGCAGGAGGTTTGCAATCGGAGAATGTTTTAATTGCTATAGAGAAGGCAGCTACTACAAATTATCTGTATGGAGTTGACACTAGTTCGGGAGTAGAGACCAATGGTTTTAAAGATTGCAATAAGATAGAGGAATTTATTAAAACAGTAAGAGAAAGGTAGGATGTTTATTATGTCAAAAGGAAGATTTGGTATTCATGGTGGACAGTACGTTCCTGAAACATTGATGAATGCTTTAATAGACCTAGAGAATGCTTATAATCACTATAAACAGGATCCAGAGTTTAATAAGGAATTAGAGACCTTGTTTAATGAGTATGCGGGAAGACCAAGCCGTTTATACTACGCAGAGAAAATGACCAAGGATCTAGGTGGAGCTAAGATTTATATGAAAAGGGAGGATTTAAATCACACAGGCTCTCACAAGATTAATAATGTTCTAGGTCAGGCTCTTTTAGCTAAGAAGATGGGCAAAACAAGATTGATTGCAGAGACAGGCGCTGGCCAGCATGGGGTGGCCACTGCTACAGCTGCAGCTTTAATGGGAATGGAATGTGTAGTATATATGGGAGAAGAAGACACCAAACGTCAGGCTCTCAATGTATATAGAATGAGGCTCTTAGGGGCTGAGGTAGTATCCGTTACCAGTGGAACCAAAACCTTAAAGGATGCTGTTTCTGAGGCCTTTAAAGAATGGTGTAGCCGAATCGACGACACCCATTACTGTCTGGGTTCTGTTATGGGGCCACATCCATTTCCAACCATAGTTCGTGACTTTCAATCAGTTATCTCAAAGGAAATCAAAGAGCAGATGTTAGAAAAGGAAGGGAGATTACCGGATGCTGTGCTTGCCTGTGTAGGTGGAGGCTCCAATGCCATGGGAAGCTTCTATAACTTTATTCCAGATAAAGAAGTAAGACTGATTGGATGTGAAGCTGCAGGAAGAGGGATTGATACATTTGAGACCGCTGCTACTATAAGCACCGGCCGCCTTGGTATCTTTCATGGAATGAAGTCCTATTTCTGTCAGGATAAATACGGCCAGATTGCCCCAGTGTATTCTATTTCCGCTGGATTGGATTATCCGGGAATAGGCCCTGAGCATGCTAGGCTTCATGATACAGGTAGAGCAGAGTATGTGGCCATCACTGATGATGAGGCTGTGGAGGCATTTGAATATGTATCTAGAACAGAAGGCATCATTCCAGCCATAGAATCCTCTCATGCTCTTTCGTATGCCATGAAGCTAGCACCAACCTTACCAAAGGAGCAGATTATTGTAGTAACCGTTTCCGGACGTGGTGACAAGGATTGTGCAGCCATCGCCCGTTACAGAGGGGAGGATATCTATGAGTAACATTGCAAATGCATTTGGGAATGGAAAGGCCTTTATTCCTTTTATCACCTGTGGAGATCCGGATCTTAAAACTACCGGTAGAATCATAAGAGAAATGTGTGCAAATGGAGCCGACTTAATTGAGCTTGGAATCCCATTTTCTGATCCTACAGCAGAAGGACCAGTTATTACGGAAGCCAGCCTTCGTGCTTTGACTAATCAGATTACAACGGATGATATATTTGATCTTGTTCGGGAGGTCAGAAGAGATATTAAGGTACCAATGGTATTTATGACTTATGCAAATGTTGTTTTTTCCTATGGTTCAGAAAGGTTTATAAAGATTTGTGCAGAGATAGGAATGGACGGTTTGGTTATTCCAGATGTACCATTTGAGGAGAAGGAGGAATTTGATTCTTTGTGTAAACAATACGGGCTTGATTTAATCTCCTTTGTTGCACCAACTTCGAAGAATCGAATAGCAATGATTGCTAAGGAAGCAAGTGGATTTATCTATGTGGTTTCTTCTCTTGGAGTTACCGGCGTACGAGAGGATATAGAGACAGATTTAACTTCTCTTATAAGCGTAATCAAAGAAAATACAGATGTACCATGTGCCATAGGCTTTGGAATCGCTACCCCAGACCAGGCAGCGGATATGGCAAAGATAGCAGACGGTGTTATTGTAGGAAGTGCCATTGTAAAGCAGATAGGCAGTTATGGAACAGAAGCCCCAGAGTTGGTAGGTAAATTTGTAAAAGAAATGAAAGATGCAATTCGCTAAAAGTTATAATGTTTATAAAATTCATAACAACGTGGTTCATTTCTATGACCAATGTAGAGGCCTGTAAAGGCAGCACAAGTCATAAACTTGGAAAGGCAAGGGAGTTTTCTCCCTTGCCTTAATTATTGATTATTTTTAAGTGCAAATACACAAAGTCTCGTAAAGCTTTCTTTAAATCTAAGATCATCTTCTTTGGTACGTTTCTTCATGCTACAGCTGTGAATACCATTTCTGCGTTGTTTGGCGGCAACATGACGTTCAAACATAAGCACATCTATATTTTTATCGGTAAACCATTTGCCGTTAAAGCTAATGGCATAAGCCTTCTTGCCTAGTACCATACAGGCAACCCCATAATCATGAGTAACTACAATATCTCCTGCTTCAGTACGATTAAAGAGAGCCAAATCCGCAGCATCGGGAGCCTTGCTGACTTGTATAATAGAGGAATAGTCCGAATATAGCTCATGACTGGTATCAATAATCATATAGACCTCCAAGT
>JAEYPA010000144.1 GCA_023411225.1 Bacillota bacterium | reverse complement strand
CAAGTAAACTGACGCGTGGCTGGCAGGCCAACTAAAAAGCGCACTTGTGCGCAGCTAGTGGTATTAGGGCTATGCCCGAAAATGAAAAACCACCCGCTGTGCGGGTGGATGATTATTAATACTACGTCATAAACTAAACAGTTATGTATTCCTTCTTTTAATGCCTCAATAACATCCTTTTCGGAAAAATATATTAGATTCGCAAGTAATTTATATACTAATAATAATTCTTTAGGTTGTAAGTCTTTAAAATTAGATAACCATAGATCAATATCTGGTTTGGTTAGACCTGACCATTGCTGCTGTGAAAGCATAAAATCAATGTAGGATTTACTTTTATCTATATATAATTTTTCTTGATCATTCATTTGTACTCACCCCCTTTTATTTTCTTATAAAACTTTTTTGGATGTCCATTATATTCCATATATTATAGTACTATAATAAACATATTATTACAATAATATGTTGCAATTTGAGAAAATTGACAAATTATCTTGCTTGTATATATAAGAAATAACTGATAAGTTGTATTGTCGATAGAGAAAAAAGCTATTTTGTGGATTTACAACTAAAGATGTTAAATGTAGTAATCATAGAAACAAAAGTAAACGTCAAATCGCCCGCCTATGCTAAAATCCTTTTTAGTGCATACTTGAAGAAATCAATAGATTTTTTCAAGGAGGTATTAAAAATTATGGATCAATGTACGCATGTTGTCCGTGCTGCTCATTGGGAAAATATCATTCAAAGCTGTAACCAAAGACCAGTAGGTCAAAGCGTAAAGCGATGGCTGAAAGAGAATGATGTATTAGAACAGAGCTATTACTACTGGCAACGAAAGTTACGGAACAAAGCCTATGATCAAATAAAGGAGTCCAGTCTCCCTTCTGCTCAGAGCACCAATAATGAAGTCTCATTTGCCGAGATAACAATGCCTGTTTATCAAGCGCCTACAAAAGACTGCTCTTCGGATGATATAAAACCTGCCACTGTCATTAAAACAGCTACGGTATCTATTATTATAAATAAAGGGTTCTAACGAAACAAAAGCCCTTCCTGGGGATGCAGGAAGGGCTTTAAAAAAGGGGAGGATAAGTATTTAATTTTTCTTTTGTAAATTGCTGCTATAATTGGAGGGGGGATCCAATTATATATTGAGCATACGCGATTTGTAATCTCTAACAAACTTTTTACTTCGTTGCAAATCATTTATTAGATTAGTAATAGTATGGGACATTAAAAAAGGTTTTATTCAACAAAATTATAAAAAATTATAAAAAGATATCAACTTTAATATTGCGTAGATAATAAGTGTATGCTATACTTTGAAAAGTTTATAGGATTTTGCCGATAGATGTGATATTAGAAAGGACGTGCACGATGAGTTTATTAACCCAGTGGAGAGAAAATGCTTATAATCAGGATATGAATAGTAAGGCAGGACAATTGTTTTGGGCCAATTATTTTAACCTGGAGAAGGGTGTCTATGAGCAGTTATTAGCAGAGCCAAAAACAGTAGTGACAGGAACCGTTAAAGAACTTGCGGATAAATATAATTTGGAACTGCCTATTATGGTTGGTTTCTTAGATGGAATTAATGATAGTTTAAAGACACCAAATCCTATTGAGGAGATGGAAGAAGATACTGTAATTTCATTAGAATTAGATTTAGAAAAATTGTATTACAACATGTGTGAAGCAAAGGCTGACTGGTTATATGAGCTTCCAGCATGGGATGAACTGTTGACTAAGGAGCGAAGAAAAGAATTGTTCCTAACTCAGAGAAAGTCCCACACCATAGTAAAAGAGATGAAAATTGGAAGAAATGATCCTTGCCCTTGCGGCAGCGGCAAGAAATATAAGCAGTGTTGCGGACGATAGAAATAAAATAGAATAAAATATTTTAAATAGACATAACAGAGGTGGCCCGAGAAAAAAGTATAGTGAAATACAGCTGGGTCAATCTGTTATGTCTATTTATTTCAGAACTTGTAAAGAGTTTCTTACTTATGTTGAAGATTGCTTGTACAATAGATATCTTGCGAAGTGACCAAGCTCTACGACGCTTTTACTGGAGAGTTGTTGGTAAAGTTGAAAGAACTCAACAATATCACGATCGAGGACTTCTCCTCCAATGGGAAGATACGAGTCTGTCACTCCTAATAAGTAATCGCAGGAAACATCAAAATATTGTGCTAAGGCAATTAACTTAGCAAAAGAAGGTTCATTTCGTTCTGATTCATAATTTGAAATGGCGGTTGGTTTTAACTCCAAGATTTCTGCTAAATCGCTTTGTGTAAGCCGGTGCTTTTGACGAAGCATTTTTAATCTTTTACTAAATGCCATATAGAACCTCCCATTAACGTGCTAAAGATAATTTATCATAGAATTTATCTATACAAAATCAAACTGTTAAAATAACTCTTTGCATTGTTAAAAGACAGAGTCCCATATTTAGCATATACTATCGATATAAACAACATAATATTGACAAATAATGTGTGAAGAAATAAGATAAATGTATATATATAGTAATATAGGGAGTAGATATGCAACTGGAATCGGAAAAGTTATGGGACCAGCATTATAAGGAAATAATACATAGAATTGATGACATTGTCCTTTGGTATAATCGGCAGGGAGTTCTTGTTAATTGGAATTTGGCTGCTGGGAGGCATTTGGGCTATGAGGGGCAGGAATTAGCCAACCGTACCATAGATACTCTATTTGCTTCTGAATTGCCTTTTACTATTCCTAAGACATCTAACTATTATCAGGAATGGTTTGATATTCCTGTGTATCGGAAGAATAACACTTGTTTTATTAGCAATGTTAGTCTCTTCTTTGTAAGTGATAAGAATGTTTATGGTATTTGTGTAGTTAAGAATGTTCAACCTATGAGGGATTTGCAAAACCAGGTGGAAGCCTTAGCCAAAGAATTAGAGCATGCCAATGAAGTGAAGAATCTTTTCTTGGCTAATGTTACACATGAACTAAGAACACCATTGAATGGCATAATGGGATTACTTGCTATGATGGACAGTACAGGACTTAAAGAGAAAACAAAGGAAGACCTGGGTTTGCTTAAGAACTGTTGCAAGTCCATGGAGAAAACTATTAATCAGGTTTTGGATTACACAAAGATGGTAGCTGGAAGACTTGAAGCTACAAAGGAACCGTTTGCCATACAGGAATGGTTAACGCCAATAATTCGGATTAATCAGAATCTTGCCGTATATAAAGGGCTACGATTTGATATAAGTTTGGATCATAAATTGCCCCACTTTCTACAGGGTGATAAGGAGTGGATTGGCCAGGTATTAAATAATTTGTTAAGTAATGCTGTTAAATTTACGGAACAAGGTAGTGTTCGTTTGGAGATAGTGCACAAAGCAGAGACAATTTCTCAGGTCACAGTTTTATTTGTGGTAAGTGATACTGGAATAGGAATAAAGGATGAACAGATGAAGTGTTTATTCCAAAGCTTTTCTCAAGGGGATGCCTCGATTACTAGAAAATATGGAGGAACTGGTTTGGGGTTGGCAATTTCCAAGGGAATTGTAGAAGCTATGGGTGGTACTTTGGAGGTGGAAAGTAAATACTTAAAGGGAAGCAGATTCTATTTTGAACTGGTTTTAGATAAATGTGATTATGCGAATGGCTTTGAGAAACCTAATAATCAGCATCACGATACATATGAACAGAATTATGAAAATAATAAGGGAAATCCGAGTACATTTACCCTGATGGAAAACGATGGGGGAAATGAGCGTGATTTAGATTATTTAGTAGGTCAAATATTACTTTGTATAGAGTTTGGGTCATGGGAGAGAACTCAGGTCTATAGCCATCAAATTAAGAGATTGTTGGAGGGAATGGATCCTGAATTAGGGAAAATGGCTTTTCGATTGGAACTGGCAAGCCGTAGAAAGGACTCAAAAAAGGCAAAGGAATTGGTGGAAGGCTTAAAGGTAGTGCTAGAGAGCGATTAAGGAGGATTCTTGTGAAGAAGGATAAAGAGCAACATGACTTAAATATACTAATCTTAGATGATGTAATCTCCAATCTTGTAGAGTTATCCAAAATTGTAACGAAGATTGGATATAAGGCAAGACCGGTTGTGTCTCCGGTTCAGGGTATAAAGGCAATTGAAACCTGTATGCCTAGTCTTATTTTATTAGATGTTTCTATGCCTGAGATGTCAGGATTAGATTTTCTGAAATTACTCAAGAATAATTCAAAATATAATAATATACCGGTTATGTTTGTGACCGCAGATAATAAATTGTCATACAAATTAAAAGCATTTGAACTTGGGGCAGTTGATTATGTGACGATGCCATATGATGCTAGCGAGTTAGCAGCCAGAATTAAGTGTCACGCCCAGTCTAAGCTTATTTTGGATCGACTGTTGTATCAGAATGATAGATTACAAAAATTATTAGAAAGCAAAGAAGAAGTCCAACGAGTGGAAAAGGAGCGAGTAGTATCAGCTTTTGTCTCCATGCTAAAGACCTCAGCTTGTTGTGTCAGTCGTTTGGATAAGGTAAGCAGGTATGCCAAAGTAATATCTAGTGCCCTACAAATGTTGCCCCAGTATAGCCACGAAGTGGATAATAACTTTGTAGATTTAATTGAGAAAGTTGCGCCATTGTGTGACATAGGAATGTTGTCCATAGATGCTTCCATCATTAATAAACCAGGCAAGCTGAACAATTCAGAGATGTCGGTTGTCAAACAACATACCTCCTATGGCATTCAGCCACTAAGCCAGCTTTATAAGCAGGATCAGAATAATGAGTATTTGAAAATGGCAATGGATGTGGCAATGTACCACCATGAACGATTTGATGGCCAGGGATATCCATATGGAATTGTGAAGAAAAAGATACCACTATCAGCCAGAATTGTTTCTTTGGTAACCGTATTTGAAGCTCTTACCAGGGATACAACATACCGTAAAGCATTTAATAATGAAGAGACGGCACGAATCATTAATCAGGAAGCCGGTAATGCATTTGATCCTGATTTGGTAGAGGTTTTTAATAGAGTTATGCCACAGTTAATAACAGTGTAGTAAATCATAACGGTTACCTTTTGGTAGCCGTTTTCTTGTATGATGAAAACCACGCGATAGTCGCGTGGTTCTATAGGAGCTTTAGCGATGTATTCAGACAAAAAAACTCCTAATATGTATAATAAAAACGTGACCTGCCAGTTACGTAAATAAAAAAC
>JAEYPA010000140.1 GCA_023411225.1 Bacillota bacterium | reverse complement strand
CATGTTAACTTCTTCGTCCTTCGTTACATTGGTGTAATTGCCTACCCAGTCACTATAGTTTTTAGAGTCTTCCTTTGTAATCTCTGGAGGAGTTGCATTTTTACCGTATTCTACAGTCTCTTCTTTTACAACTTCATCATCTAACTTAAAGGTTACCTTGAAGGTCTTAATGGAAGAAGTCATGGTTACCACTTCGTCCTTTGTTACATTAGTGTAATTTCCTACCCAGTCACTATAGTTTCTAGATTCCTCTTTTGTAACCTCTGGAGCTGTTGCATCTTTGCCATACTCTACGGTCTCTTCTTTTACAACTTCATCATCTAATTTAAAGGTTACCTTGAAGGTCTTAATGGAAGAAGTCATGGTTACCACTTCGTCCTTTGTTACATTAGTGTAATTTCCTACCCAGTCACTATAGTTTTTAGAGTCTTCCTTTGTAATCTCTGGAGGAGTTGCATTTTTACCGTATTCTACAGTCTCTTCTTTTTCAACTTCTCCATCTAACTTAAAGGTTACGGTAAAGGTTTGTAGTTCAGTATCATACTTTGCAATTACCACTTCATCCTTTGTAACACTCTTGTAATTACCATCCCAACCAGCAAAAGTATATTTATACTGAGCTGTGTCAGCAATGGTTGGATCTTCTGGGGCTGTTGCATTACCATTTTTTTCAACAAACTGAGTTTTAAGAATCGTATTACTTTCATCTGCATTTTTAAATACAACTCTAAAGAACTCAAGATCTGCGCTATTGGAATCTACAGTTGAGCTTGTAGTAGCCAATTGATCTCCATTATAAGGCTTGTAAGTAAGAGTGGATGGTGCAATTGTAATCTCATTGCCGGAGGAAATCTTTTTCATATCAATCTTAATTCGATATTTTAATGTAGCCGTTCCATTTGGTAATGTACCAATATCCCAACTTACTTGTCCATCTTTCAACTCTGCTTTTCCTGTATCAGTTGTAATACTTCCGTCTACAACGGTGTAATCAGCAAGTACCTTATCCGCCATTGCACCTACATATACCTCTTTTTTAGGGGAAGTAACAGTTGCCTCTTCACCTGCAGCAATCTTGCTTGTTACACTTGATTGAATATCATTAAATACTTTATTAATCTCAGCTTCTGAGATATCAGATAAGAAGTATTGCTTATCATCTGCTATATCTTTTAATACATGATCAGCATTTGAGCCGGTTTCAATTCCAAAACCAATAGAATAGATGCTGGTGTCTTTACACAATGAAGCCTCGTAAATTGTAGCTACACCATGGTTATTAGGTAAAACGGCTAGATAATCTCCTGCACCTTCACCATGAGAACACTCTAATGGGATAAGTTTACTATAAGGGTTAAAGAAGGTAAAGTATTGTCCAATTCCTTTCACCGATTTATAATCTACAGCTTTGACTGTATAACTACTCACAGAAACATCCTTCACAGCATGTTTTAGCCTATCACCTTTCCCTTTACAATTATCACTTTGTGACAATGTAAAATCAGCATCGGTAATTTCGTAACTATAAGTAGGATCACCATCACTTAAAAGGATTAGAAACTTATTTTTTGCTTTACTTTCTTCTAACAAATTACGAGCAGTTTTTAATCCAGCCTGAATGTTAGTACCACCATTGTTGGTATTACTTGGAGTAGACACACTACTAATTGCATTAAGTACGGTAGTCTTTGAATTGCTAAATGAAGTTAATGTAGTAGCCTCTTTGCAATACTCGACTACAGCAATTCTAAGCTTTCCAGTAGGATCTCCATCTAACATAGTAGTGGCAAAATCAGATGCGGCTTTTTTTGCATTTTTTAATTTGTCACCTTTCATGCTGTTAGAAACATCTAAGACTAATACGATATCTGTTGTCTCCGTATCTGTAGTAGTTACATCATGATCATTGGCAGTTACATTAACTGAGACTTCTGCAAGGCCTTCATTAACATCCAACCATTTAATAGATTTTTTTACTGAAACATTTTCCTTTGCGTCATCACTAGCATATACTGCATTATTCTGAAGAGCCATCGATAACACTAAAATGAGACATAAACTGAAAGCCAAATATCTTTCCATTTTCTTCATTTGTATTTCTCCTTAGCTTATTTTTAGGATGAATTAAACTATTTTGTTTAATTCGCTTACTTTTCATACGAGGTAAGCTCCCTATTTTCAGCCTCGCTTTTTGAGGAAAACGTGGTTAACCTTCTTGACTTTATGGGGCCAAGATCCTGTTTTCAGCCTCGCTTTTGTGGAGAGCGGGGTTAACCAGCATACCAGTTGGGGTAAGCGCCTATGTTCTTACCACGTTAAGTTTAAAACGCGGTTAACCAAGTTATCTATCTTCATTGCAGTATTAAGCTAATTATACGTATGTTATTTTTATTTTTTGCTAGATAGTATTCAATTGTCAAGGTACAAAAGCTTAACACAATATTAACATACTATATTTCGACATTTTAATCAACTATTCGGGCTAAAATTTAAAACATTTTTTATTTTTAATACTTATGGTTTTATTACTTCCTATATTTCAACTTTTAATGATAATTAAATCTTATTTTTATAATTATTTTCTTCATTACGTTATTATTTTTAATGGAACAAAATAACATTTAATATTTTCAATATTTATCTTGCATCTTAAAAATACTTGTGTTAGAATTATCTTCGCTAGGTTTTGAAAAATAGACCTATGTGATTAGAAGCCGGCGTGTTGGAATTGGCAGACGAGGTGGACTCAAAATCCATTCCCAGCAATGGGGTGCGGGTTCAAGTCCCGCCGCCGGCACTAGAGAAAAGAGATCTTCAAACACTATTGTTTGAAGATCTTTTTTCTTAGTCTTTGTGTCCCATATTAAGGTTCTCCAAAGCCTTCTCTTCTTCCACGTTAGTGTCTTCTCAAAATCCACGATATCAATAATACTTTAAGTCAGCTAAGATAATCTGGTTATAAATCTTCTTGTCGAATTTGGCCATCAAAGAATCATTTTCAACCCCGTTTCTAGGATTATACAAGCCGCTACTTACAAAATAAGAATAGTAAACTATTATGTTGTAATTAAAAAATGTCTTAACTAATGTAGCTTACTGCATTAGTTAAGACATCTTCTAATTATCGACCAGTTGTATTTCCTGTACCATTACCAGTAGTTCCATTAGTATCTGTAGATGGAGAAGCAGTTGCTTTGGCATTATTATTTGGAGAAGCAGTTGCTTTGGCATTATCATTGGCATTATTAGATGGTTTACCCTTACTTAAATCTGAATTGTTTTTATCCACTCCACTTGGATTGTTATTTCCATTTGTATCATCCATTATCTTACTATTATCCTGAGTATTATCTCCGCCTACTGCATTCTTTGCTGCCTCTACGATAGCAAGTAGATACCCTTTTGTATCGGCTAATGTTGAGCCAGAAACCGCATCTACTAACTCATCACTATTCTTCTGATCACATATATCTTTTAGTTCCTTTACTGTTTTACCAATTGCATAATCTGCAATAGCATCAAAGCTTTTATTAATAGGTACTGTTGCATTAGCTGATGACTTCATTAGACCAGAATAATAATCGGTGTTGGTTCTTTTTGAAGCCAAGGAACTATTGGTATCGGCAAAATATTTCCCAAAGTCAGAATCACTGTTAGGGACACAGATTGCATCTGCCTTAGACATAACCTGATAGTCATCTACAATAGCCTGAACAATCGTATCTCCCTGTACAACAGCGACTGCCATACAAAATCCCTTGGTTCCATGAGCTGCATAATCTGCTTTTCCTATTTTTAAAGTCTCTGTAGTTGTGATTCCTGTTCCATTATTATTGGTATTATTTCCTGTATTATCTCCTGTATTGTTTGTGTTGTTTGGAGTAGGAGAATTCTTGTCTCCTGTTCCATTCGTTCCACAAGCAACCATTGAAAAAACTAAACATAAAATGATTGCAAAGCTAACTATTTTTTTCATACCAAACATCCTTTCTTATATGTCACTCATTTAATTGATAATGCATGATGATACATATCAAGGATAGTATTTGAACAGAAATAGATAATTATACCATTCAAACAAATAATTTCTAAATTGATTTCCATATATTGTATATGCATGAATCATATACTATAATTGGTCATAGTACTAAACAATATTTAAACTGCTACAGGAGGTTCGCCTATGAAAGTAATACTAAGTAGAAAAGGATTTGAGCCTACCCACGGAGGAATCCCATCCCCTATTATGCCGGACGGGACATTATTACTATTACCAAAGCCTGTAGAGGACGGAGTCATAAGCTATCATGATCTATCCTATAAAGGTTTATCCTATTATGACATCATTCTATCTCTGGATAAGTTACTAAAAGACAGGTTGGATAAATGCCGTACCCATTCCGGTTGCTATATTATGCCTGAGAATCACACTCCACCCCTAGAATGGTATCCTGCCTACTTCCATAATGGTCTGCTGGAAAGTCATCTTAATAGACAAAACGTCTCTGTTGGTGATATTTTCTTATTCTATGGATGGTTTCGTCAAACAGAATACGACAATAAACATCAGTTACAGTTTGTTCCCGATGCTCCTGAACTAAATATTGTATTTGCCTATTTTCAAATAGGAGCCATCATCAAAGACATCTCTTTCTTTTCTAAGCAGTATAACTTACAACTTCATACCTTTATTAACAAAACAGATAACGTACCAAGCACAATCTATCTTCCTACCAAAAAACTCTCTTATAATAACCATCAACCAGGTTGCGACATACTCCCCTATTCTTCCAGGCAGATTCTGACTAAGCCTGGATATCATTATTACCAATGGCAGCTACCTGAATTTTTATGTGCTCCTGATGTAACCATTACCTATCATAACAACCGTAACAATGGCTTTATCTCTGGTAAGGATTATTTCAAAGCCTCTGCAATATGCGAAGAATTTGTGATTCATGGCACCTATGATTTGAAACAATGGGTTCATTCTATGATTAATACGCTGGAGTTTGCTGCTACAGAGCAAGAGGAGATGAATGAGATTCGTCTGATCCCTCACAACAACTATCCGGATGACAAGAAACAGATTTATTGCAGACGCCTAAACTCAGTGGTAGACTATGAATCCTTAAACTGTCACGGATGTCAAGCAGCTATTAGTTGCATACAATCCGATTGTATACAGTGTCAATGGCGAGATTATGTTTCTAGGAAAGAGGGTAAGCTATCCATAGTAAATCCATATGAGGAATATCGGCGTGTCAATTGGCTCTTAGATAAAAGGCTTCTTCCAGAGCATATGATAGTATAATTATTAGCGAATTGCAAAAATTAGGATTTACAATTATATTTTTTTTTATTATGATTACTTTGTGTGATTATAAAATCTAATGACGAAAGGAAATAGCATATGGAAAATAAAAATCCAATTATAACCATTGAGATGGAAAATGGTAATGTAATTAAGGCGGAACTCTATCCAAACATAGCTCCTAACACAGTAAACAATTTTATAGCTTTAGTAAATAAGGGATATTATGATGGACTAATTTTTCATCGTGTCATAAATGGCTTTATGATACAAGGAGGTTGTCCTGATGGAAATGGTATGGGAGGCCCAGGCTATAGTATTAAAGGCGAATTTTCTCAAAATGGATTTACAAATAACCTTAAGCATAGTGAAGGTGTATTATCCATGGCTCGATCGATGATGCCTAATTCAGCTGGTTCTCAATTCTTTATCATGCATAAGAACTCTCCTCATTTAGACGGCTCCTATGCTGCTTTTGGTAAGGTAACAGAAGGAATGGATGTTGTGAATGACATTGCATCTGTTGACACCGATTACAATGACCGTCCTATGAAAGCTCAAAGAATGGCAAAAGTGACCGTAGACACCTTTGGTGTAGAATATCCAGAACCTGAGAAGTGCTAAAAAGTAGGAGGCAAGATGCCTCCTACTTTCTTGTATGATGAAAACCACGCGATAGTCGCGTGGTTCTATAGGAGCTTTAGCGATGTATTCAGACAAAAAAACTCCTAATATGTATAATAAAAACGTGACCTGCCAGTTACGTAAATAAAAAAC
>JAEYPA010000026.1 GCA_023411225.1 Bacillota bacterium | reverse complement strand
CCTATTACAGTCTGACAGCAACAACACATACCGATTTTCTGCTTTGTTACGTTATCATTCATCATTTCATTGCCTCCATTCTTAATTCCTAGTATTCTGATATGTTTTATATATATTATGTTATGCTGTTGATTATACCTATGGAACTAAATTTTGTCAATAGATTTTAAAATTAATTATTATAGATTATTTCTTTGACTTATTATAATCACTACTTATAATAGATTTACTTCTTTTAATGCATTCTCTATTCTACTTAACGCCTCCTTAAGGGCACTTCTTGGGCAAGCCACATTGATTCTCTGAAATCCAATCCCACAGTCACCAAATATTTTTCCACTATCTAGCCACAATCTTGCTTTATGAATAATTAGCTCTTCAATCTGTTCAGGACTTAGCCCAGTCTTTCTAAAATCAAGCCATATAAGGTATAGACCCTCGTTCTCCACCATAGTAACACCTGGTAGATACTCTTCGATATACTGTTTGGCGAATGTAATATTCTCCTTGATATATTCAAACACTCCATGATACCATTCTTCCCCATACTGATAGGCTGTTTCACAGGCAATTAATCCCATAACATTTAATTGACTGTAACCAGAAGCATCGATTTGTTTTCGAAATGCTTTCTTAATCTTTGGATTGGCAATGAAGATATTGGAAATCTGCAGACTGGCAATATTAAATGTTTTGCTTGGGGATGTACAGGTTATGGTAATATCCTCATATTCCTTTTTTAGATTAGCGAATACTTGATGCTTGCCCTTAAAAACGAAGTCTGCATGTATCTCATCACTTACTACGATTACACTATATTTGCAGCAAATATCACCTAAACGAACTAATTCTTCTTTTGTCCAAACACGACCCACCGGATTGTGTGGATTACATAGAATAAATAATTTAACCTTCTCTCTCTTAATCTTCTCCTCAAAGTCTTTAAAATCAATATGATATCGATGATCCTCTCCATAGAATAATGTATTACTTACGATTACCCGGTCATTGTCTTCTATTACTTCGCTAAAAGGATAATACACAGGTAACTGGATCATGACAGCATCTCCCGGGTTAGTAAAGGCTTTCACTGCTGCAGCCAGCGCAAATACTATACCAGGTGTCTTAATAAGCCAACTTCTATTCACCTCCCAATCATACTGTTTTCTCATCCACTTATTAATAACCATAAAATATTCATCTTGTACTTCACTATAGCCAAAAATACCATGATTGACCCGTTCATTAAGAGCATCCTGTATGTAAGAAGATATTTTAAAATCCATATCTGCAATCCAAAAGGATAGTACATCTTCCGGTAACCCTTTCCTTTTTGCAAAATCATATTTTAGAGAATGTGTATTTCTTCTATCAATGACTGTATCAAAATCAAGATTTCTTTCCGCCATAATAATGCCCCCCTAGTTTTATATAGATTTCATTGCACCCATCTCTTACCGTCTTAAGAAAACCTACTAATGTAAGATTATGCCCTCATAGACATATGGTTCCGCAAGACAGTGCCACAAATCCTAGTCGTCTCTTTAATGATTTATTACTTGACATCATAACAGAAATAGAGCGTTATAAATAATTCATATATCCTTTAGCCCACTATAGGTTTTAACTATATCTAACAAATACATGAGACTGAGTGTACACTCAGTCTCATGTATTTTAAATTTTGGTCATATTCAGGTCACATTACGGGTTTATAGTACACCTATCAACAATCAATTAAGAAAAGAGGTAAAGTTATGAAATTAGCATGGAAAGAAATAAAGCATAGCATATCAAAATATGTGTTAATAGAAAGTATTCTGATTTTAATGATCTTTATGGTGGTATTTTTATCAGGTCTGGCCAATGGACTTGGTTGGGCCATTAGCGCATCCATTGAAAAGACAGATGCACAGTACTTCGTAATGAGTACAGATGCAGAAAAACTAATCTCCACATCTAGCATAGATACCGAGGCACTACAACAAGTAAAGGCGCAAACCAATGACAAGGTAACCAATCTGAATATAAAAAGATCTAACATCAATACCTTAGAAGAAGCAAAGAAATTAGACATTACTTATTTTGCTGTTGATCCAAAGAGCTTTCTTTCGCCAGAAAGTACAGAAGGGGAAGCATTAGCAATGTCCAAAGCTAAGTACCCTGTAATACTGGATGATACCTTTAAAGAACAGAATATAGTAATCGGGGATGTGGTAAAGGATTCTGTAACAGGACTTTCTTTAACTGTAGTAGGTTTTACTCATGATGAAATCTATGGACACTCACCAGTAGGCTTCATTGGGAATGATACCTTTACAGCACTTAATCTAGCGATAAATTCTTCCTACACTGAAAAATATAATGCAATTGCAGTGCAGGGCTCAGATATTGCAAATATTAATATAAAAGGCTTAGAAGTCCTTGATAAAACAACCGTAGTTAGTAATCTCCCAGGATATGCTGCTGAGCAGTTAACCATTAAGATGATTCTTTGGGTACTAGTCATCATCTCTGCTGCGGTACTCGGTGTATTCTTCTATGTCATTACCATACAGAAACAAAAACAGTTTGGTGTCTTAAAAGCCATAGGAATGAAGATGGTAGAACTTACAAGATATATTATGAGCCAAGTTCTCATACTTTCAATGATTGGAGTACTCATCGGCAATCTACTTGCTATTGGTATGGCATCTATGCTTCCAAGTAGCATGCCATTCACTCTCATCATACCGGCGGTGATTCTTATCTCTATTGTCTTTGTCCTAATCTCCTTACTCACCAGCCTTGTATCCATAAGAAAAGTTGCAAAATTCGACCCAATTGATATAATAGGAGGAAATGAATAATGAAAAATGAATATGCGTTACAGTTAACTAATATATCTAAATCCTATCAGGATGGTGATCAACAAAATGTGATCTTAAATCATATCTCTTTAGAAGTAAAGCCAGGTGAATTCGTAGCAATTATAGGTCCTTCTGGTTCAGGAAAAAGTACATTTCTATCCATAGCAGGTGCTTTACTTACCCCTACCGATGGCAGTGTATTGGTAGGAGGACAAAAACTGCTGAGAAAGCAAACTAAGAAACTGGTTAAAGTTCGAAGAGAGAAGATTGGATTTATCTTTCAGAATCATCATTTACTTCCTTATCTTACTGCAAAAGAACAGCTTACCTTTGTGCAAAATATGAGCAAAAAGAATGGGCAATCTAACATGAATGCTGATGATATGCTGAAAGATCTTGGACTAATGAAATGTGCCAATAAATATCCTGCAAAGATGTCTGGTGGGGAAAAGCAACGTGTTGCCATCGCAAGAGCATTTATGAATAATCCAGATGTAATTCTTGCCGATGAACCAACCGCCAGCCTAGATGGAATTCGAGGTAGACAGGTAGTAGAATTAATTAAAAAGGAAGTAAAGAAACATAATAAAGCAGCCATCATGGTTACTCATGATGAACGAGTATTAGATCTTGTTGATGTGGTATACCGATTGGAAAACGCAGAGTTGAAAAAGGTAGCCAATGAGTAAATAGAAGGTAGGTGATAGCATGTTCTCCATTCTTGTTGTGGAAGATGATGAAATGTTAAATAAGATGATATGTGCAAAGCTAAAACAGGAGTCTTACCTAGTGTTTTCCTCCTCTGATGGAGAACAGGCTTTAGACCTACTGGATAGGGAGCATATCGATCTGATTATTAGTGATATTATGATGCCTAATATGGATGGATATGAATTGGCAAAGGAGCTACGGGATGCTGCTTACACCCTTCCCATCCTGATGATTACAGCAAAAAATCAAATTGAGGATATGGAAAGAGGGTTTCGTGCTGGAACGGATGGCTATATGATTAAACCAATCAGTTTGAGAGAATTGGTTCTTCGTGTAAAGGCCTTATTAAGAAGAGCGCAAATTGCTAATGAAAAGAAGCTAACCATAGGTAATACCCTTCTTGATTATAATGCACTGACAGTTACAACGAATGAGGAAGTCTTCGAGATGCCCCCTAAGGAGTTCTATCTACTTTTTAAACTTCTAAGTAATCCAAATAAGATCTTCACAAGACAGGAATTAATGGATGAAATATGGGGGATGGATACGGAAGTAGATGACCGTACCATCGATTCTCATATCAAAAAGCTTCGCAGAAAATTTGAACATTGTACGGACTTTGAAATAGTAACGATACGTGGACTAGGGTATAAATCAAAAATATAGGAAAGGATGTTTCGATCTATGACTAAGAATAGAAAAAAAAGTAGAATATCTCTACGACTTAGACTTTCTTTGGCATCCATTACTATCCTTTGTGCTTCAGGTGGAATTGCATATCTCTTAGTATTTATGGGGTTTTCCTTCTTCCATCAAGGTCCAATTACCAGCACCATTGCTCTACTAATGTGTCTTGTTGCCTGTGCTATTACCATTATTCTTGGTGGTGTGGCTCTCTGGCATGCAGCCTCTTACGTGACGAACCCTATTGTTGCAATTAGTGAAGGGGTACAAAAGGTAGCGGACGGTGACTTTACCGTCCAAATATCCCTGCCTAAAGATCATAGACAATGGCGAAAAAAGATATATTCTGATGAAATTGTGGTTATGGCTAATAATTTTAACAAAATGACACGAGAGTTAAATGGCATGGATTATATGAGAAAGGATTTTATGAGCAATGTATCCCATGAAATCAAGACACCTGTTGCAGCCATTGCAGGCTTTTCAGAAATGCTATTGGATGGTGGCCTTACGGAGGATGAGCAAAAGGAATACTTATCCTATATCTATCAGGAATCCCAAAGACTTTCTCGTATGAGTGAAAACATGCTCCATATGTCTAGATTAGATCATCAGAATATTGTGGAGCTAAAGCAGGAAGTTAAAGTAGATGAGCAAATTAGACATTGCATTATTATGCTGGGAGAAAAATGGAGTGATCGGGAAATCCAATATGAGCTTCAACTGGAACCATGTAGTATCGTAAGCGACTATGACTTACTTTTTCAATTATGGACCAATCTTATCGATAATGCGATTAAGTATTCGAAGACAACCTGTACGATATGGATTACCTCTAAGGTGGTAGATAATTTCCTTCAGTTTTCCATAATAGACGAAGGAATTGGTATATCTGAGGAAAAACTAAGTTTCATCTATGATAAGTTCTATCAGTGTGATGAATCCCATAAAAGACAAGGCAATGGGCTTGGTCTATCCATAGTAAAGAGGATTATAGAATTACTGGATGGTAGCATTGCATGTGAAAGCCAGCTAGGATTAGGAACCACCATGACGGTTAGATTACCAATACATTCAAAGAGCTAAACCCACGGTTTAGCTCTTATTTGGTTACCAAATGGTACCTTGTGGTATTATTTTCATAAGACAGCTGTCATGCCCCATTTTTATACTTTTTAATAATTCTACTGTTACCTCGCAACCAAATACTCGTTCAAAAAGCACCTTGCTATATCCTGTAGTACATTGACACCAGGTACTCGTTTCTAACCTTTCTACACTTGCAAGCATGGGACAAGGACAAAATAGAAATTGTAGATAAAGATTTCCCTCTTCACAAAACAGTCCTGCTGCTTTTGCTTTCTCTGAATTTACAAACTCCTCCCTACTAGATGACATAGACACCAGCTCTGTTAGAAATTGTTCTTTTTCTTCCATTCCGTAGCCACATTGGCAATCCATGCGAATCTGTTTGGTTGTTTCCTGATCAAATCTCTTCTCCAGTCTACGCATGGTTGATTTTACCCAATCAGCATCCTTTTCATTTTTTGCTTTTTCATCGCTTCCATATACAATTTCATTGGCTGTCACGGCATCGCTATGTCTTTTCACTGCATGAAATATTGTATCTTCCTGAATTTTCCGTATATCAAACATATAGGAATCCTCCCTTCCAGATGGATTCATTATAAATTGAATTCGTTCTTTATACTTCTGAATTCTTGCCCTATTTAATTGGGATACATATATCCATAGTTACAAATCCATGCGTGATATCAACTTGCCGATAGATATTTAATCCATATCTTTTGTCCATCTGATAACCACTTTCAGGCATCCAAATTCTAAAAATTCCTTGAATGGTATGATAGATATCCTCTATAGCCCCACTAAAATGGTATACTAAAAAACGTCCCCCACCTATGGTTGAGGTATTGTCTAACTTGCATGTTTTATCTACTGTCACACACAAATCACAAATACAATGATTCACCTCAGAAATGGCAGGATCGTTATAAAATCTCTCCATCCTAATGGTATCTTCTTTTATATAATCTCTATAATTCTTCATAAAAGTAAACCATTTTTCACGTAGCTCAATGTAATTGCCAATCATTCTTTCATATATTACAAAACATTCTCCCATTTCCTGGACGGTCACTCTAGCATCATAGTCCTCAAAAGTTCCAAAATCAACCCTTCCTTTTGGATAAAATGGACTTACTTCGCTAGTTTCATATGCAGATTGTCGAAATTCATATGGAGAAACCTGATGGTGTTTACTAAAAGCAGAACTATAGTTGGATGCACTATACCCAAAGTCTGTTCCAATTGCTGTAATCGTCTTATACTTCTCTAGTTTAAGCTCAATGGCACTCTGATCCATTTTTAACCGTTTTATAAACGCATACAAACTTTCCCCAGTTACTTCCTTAAAAACCCTACAAAAATAGTATTTTGAGTAGTGGAAATGTTCTGCAACACTCTCTATAGAAATATCTTCATAAGAATTCTCTATAATATAATCAATACTTTCATTAATTAATTGTCGTTTATTCATAATCCCCCTATTATACTATTCATTTTCCTCCTCTTCATCTAACTGCTTTCGAATTTTATCTTGCTTTTTCTTATTCAGAAGATAAAAAAATGAAATTACAAAATAACAAAAAATAGTGGCACTAATAAAAGTAACTACCAACGTTGGTATGAAATAACTGATACCATCCTTCTTATAGTGTTCTGCGTACCTTATATAGTTTAGAATGCCATTAATAATTGTAACGATAATACCTCCCATTATGCTAATGATATAAGGCATGATTCTTGCACGTTTTCCTTCGCTATTAATGTCTAGTCCCAAAGTAATATAGCGTACTATCTTGTATATGAGTGCTCCAATCAAACATATCAACTCAACAGCATATTGCTTAAATGGAGCATCTAGGAAGAATTGTTGCAACAGTATGGAGATAAAAAGTGCAATCATTAAAATACCTTCTACCTCACTACTTACTTTATGTTGCTGTTCTAACACTCTTTCATCTTGACTCATCTTTCTTTTCATAACGACTCCTCCCAAAATAAATCATTTAATGTTTTATTCAATGCTTTACAGATTGCAATACACAAATTTAGCGTCGGGTTATAATTTCCCGCTTCTATTAACCCTATCGTCTGTCTTGTTACTCCAACAGCCTTTGCTAAATCTTCTTGCTTCATATCACATTCCATGCGAGCAATTTTCATTCGCTTATTCTTCATAAAGCACCTCCTTATATTGCATAGTATAACATATCTATGCCATAATGCAATATATATTTTACATTTAATAAGATTTATTTTACATAAAAAGGTCTTGCCAAATTACTACCGGCAAGACCTTTTTATATAGGGAATGTTTTCTGATGACACTACTCACTATTCTTTATGTTCAATTTCTTCTAACTGCACGGCAGTCGCAACATAATACCCACTTTCCTTCTTCATTTAACCTTACATGCTGCCAATGAAAACTGTTTTCTTCTATCTCTGAAAAAATCCACTGCATCTTACCATGTTCTTTTTCTGTAAGTACAATCTTATCCCCTTCCTTTACTGCTTCAAGTCTTGTACTTTCTCCATAGCAACAATAGTATATTTCCCAATTGCCAGTTGCCGGATTATATGTTCTAATCGTCGTACCGTATTCTGCATCTGGCACCTTTATGTGTTTACGCTCTTCCCTTGAAGGACAGATAAACAAGTCCTGTATACCAGTACCATTGATTACTCTTGAAAAAATCCATTCACCCTTCACAAGTCTTTCATTTTGGGTTCCTATTCTATCTCTCCACTCAAAATCCCACTCACCAATCAATGAACCAAAGTAATCCTTTTCCTTAGGAATCAAATCATTTCTTTCCATACTTACCAATGCTACCTCAAACTCGCTCATATCCTCTACTCCTTTTCTTGCTTGTTCTGTTATTATATGGTAACATCAAATTAACTATTAGTACAATTAATCATTATCATGATTATAATAACATTTCATTATCATAAGGAGTTTAACTATGGATTTTAAACAATTACAGTCCTTTTATGTTCTGAGTAATGAACTCAATTTTACAAGAGCAGCAAACAAGTTGGGATACACCCAATCCTGTATTACATTGCATATCAAGAAATTAGAGGAGGAATTAGGCCTACCTCTTTTTGATAGAATTGGAAAGAAAGTTACTTTGACGGAGGCAGGTAGCAAACTTTTACCTTCTGTCCGTCAAATCTTAAAAATGTCACAAAATCTGCAGGACTATTCAAAAGAAACCATAAGCAAAACCGGAACTATTCGAATCGGTATCTGCGACTCTCTTTGTATCGAGAAAATGCCTGCTATTATTAAAGCCTTTAGTCCCATCTATCCGGAAGTAGACATTTATTTAAAAATACTTAAATGTTCTGAGTTTTTAAGTGAATTACGTGACAATACCATTGATCTTGCTTATACCATCGGATACTTGAATAAAATTCCAGAAATCAAATACACAGCAGAGGTATTAGAACCAATCCATGTTCTTGCGTCTCCTACTCACCAACTTGTAACGAAGGAAACTCTTGCTCCAAATGATTTTGATGGTATCCCTTTAATTATGGCAGAACCGGCTGCTTATTACCGTAGAAATTTTTTAAATGACTTAGAACGAAACGGAATCAATCCCAAAATCATATTGGAAACCGAAAGTTTACAGGCAATAAAAAATCTTACCTATAGCGGTCTTGGAGTATGTATCCTTCCTCGAACTGCTGCGATTGATGAAATTAATGCAAAAAAATTGATTCCCCTTAATTATAACTGTGAGTATGACATCAAATCTCAGATTATCTGGCATCGGGATAAATGGCTGTCTTTTATTCTTAAGGAATTTATCCGCATTGCAGAGGAGGTTATTCAAAAATTGTAGATAGGCTCACATGCCAATATCGTCTTTGTTAATAAGAAGCAGATTTTTTATCTTTTCGGCAGTATCTGTTTCTGGCAGAGGTGAATGTACAACCATTTGTAGACCAGAATTGTCCGATACATCAAAATTACAGATTTCAAAATCTAATACTCCCACATCAGGATGGTTCAATTGTTTATTAAGTCCGGTATCATTTTGAATCTCATGTAATGGCCACCATTGATTAAATTCTTCACTCTTTGTTTTAAGTTCCTCAATAAACTGGGCTATCCAAGCATCTTCTATATACTGTCCGCAGATTGAGCGAAAGCGACCAAGCAAGTTCTTAGCATAAAGATTCCAGTCCACATATAACTCTTTATATCTTTTATCTGTAAACATAGCCCACACTATATTACGTTGGCGAGCATTCATTTCACTAAACTCTCCAAAGATTAGGCAGGCAGCTTTGTTCCATGCAATAACATTAAATCTCTGGTCGGTAACTAAAGCCGGACTGAGTATCAAGCTGTCTAAGACATGTTGAAGTGCTGAGTTAACAGCACTTTGATATCCTGGTACCTCAGGTGGAAGTGGCTGATTTGCCAAAAGGTAAAGATGGCGACGTTCCTGTTTATTAAGCAGCAATACTTTTGATAAACTTTCTACTACTGAAGTTGAAACCTGTATTGGCCTTCCTTGCTCAAGCCAAGTATACCATGTCAAACCAATCCCAGCTAACTGGGCTACTTCTTCCCGTCTCAAGCCAGGTGTCCGCCGTCGTATACCTGTCGGAATTCCTACTTGCGATGGTAAAATCTTCGCTCTACGCGATTTCAAAAAATCAGCCAATTCTTTATACCGATGCATTTCATTTTCCAAAACTATCACCCACCTTACCTATTATTATTTATACCAGTATAACTACGCTCCTGTTACTATTATATGTTTCGTACTAGAATTTATCAAGGCTAATAGCAAGGAGGATATATTTATGAATTTCTGTTTTTCACAAGAACAGGTACAGCTTAAAGCAATGTTTATGAATTTTGTTGATAGACAAGTGATTCCTTACACCGCGGAATATGATAGGAAAGAAGCTCCAAAAGATTGTGTTCCATGGCCAATCATTAAGGAAGCAATGAAGTTAGGAATAGGCGGTGCCGGAGTTCCCGAAGAGTTTGGAGGCAATGAGCTCTCCAATTTCGAAATATTAACTATGATGGAAGAGCTAGCCCGTGGCGATTCCGGCTTGGCATATACAATTCTGTCGATGATAACAGGGGCAAAGTTATTAACAACATTCGGAACAGATGAGCAAAAGAACAAATGGTTACCCAAAATTGCAGATACTCAAGCCGACCCTTTCTTAATAGGTCTTGCCATATCTGAACCTCAAAGTGGGTGTGATAATATGTCTCCTGATCCCAAGGCAGGAATTCTTACTACTGCAGAATTGAAGGGCGACCAATACATAATCAACGGCACCAAAGGTTTTATTACCAATGCGGGTATCGCCAGTTTGTACTTCGTCTGGGCAAGAACTGATAAAACAAAGGGGGCTCCACAGGGAGGTCACAGCGTGTTCTTAGTTCCTGCGGACACACCAGGTCTTACAGTAGGTAAAATAGAAGATAAGATGGGAAACAGGCTATCGCAACAAGGAGAATTGATTTTTGATAACTGTATCGTCTCAAAAGAGAATTTACTTGCTGAGGAGGGAATGGGCTTTCCTGTTATCCTTAAATTCGTTGAAAGCAGATTGCCTGCTGTAGGCGCAATTGGAACTGGCATCGCACAAGCCGCTTTTAACGTTGCTTATAAATATGCAAAAGAGAGAGTTCAAGGCGGAACGCAAATAATTCACCACCAAGCCATTGCCCATAAGCTATCCAACATGGTGATGATGATAGAATCTTCAAGACTTCTGTACCAAAAAGCTGCAGCTAATCAGGATGTGAATGCAGCCAATATACTTGATGCTCAGATAAGCAAAGTAATCGGTTCTGAAACAGCGGTTAAGGTTACCAATGAGGCAATTCAGATTTTTGGTTCCTATGGATATACAAAAGAATATCCAATAGAAAAACTTTTAAGGGATGCCAGAATCTTTACCATTTGTGAAAATGGAAATGAATTTATCCGCAATAAAATTATTGAAAGAATCCAAAAGATAGAAGAACAAAGTCACAATGGTTAAGTGAGTTTACTGGTTTTTGGGATTCAGTAAGGATGGAGTGATTAAAGTGAATATGATAGTTTGTGTAAAACAGGTTCCGGATGTTACCGAATTCAAAATCAATAAGGAAACAAATACCATCATCCGAGAAGGTAATGTTTCCATAATAAACCCCTTTGATACCTATGCTTTGGAGGAAAGCTTACGAATAAAGGAAAAACTCGGTGGAGAGGTGACAGCAATCAGCATGGGAATTCCGTCAGTTGCGGAATTGCTAAGAGAAGCTATTGCTTTAGGGGTAGACCAAGGCATACTATTAAGCGATAAAGCTTTTGCCGGTGCTGATACCCTTGCCACTGCTTATACCCTATCAATGGGCATAAAGAAAATAGGAGAATATGATTTGATTATCTGCGGGAAACAATCTACCGACGGAGATACGGCACAGGTCGGTCCATGTCTTGCAGAAAAGCTTAATATCCCTCATACAACAAATGTAAGAAAAATCGAAGAAATCCGTGAAGGAACTATCAGATGCCAGCGAATCAATGATAATGGCTATGAGATTGTGGAGATGTCACTACCAGCTGTCATCACGGTGATAAAGGAAATAAATACACCAAGACTCCCTTCAATAAAAGGTATTTTGAAGGCAAAAAGGGCCAACGTTCACGTTTGGAATGCCTTAGACATCCATGCTAATAAATCTTTATGTGGTCTTAGTGGCTCACCGACTCAAGTGGTGGGGACTTTTGTTCCTATGCATGATGTTAATACTGAAATATTTCAGGGTGAAATTCGCCAGCAGGTTAAACAATTGATTGATAAATTGTCATTATTGAACTTTCGGTTTTCAGATAGGAGGGAGTAAAGTGGCGAGTACAAGAATTCATTCTTGCAATACCTCAAAATATAATGGTGTATGGGTCTTTGGAGAACAAAAAAATGGAATAGCTATCAGCGTAGTTATGGAGCTGCTTGGAAAAGGAAGAATACTGGCTGATCAGCTTCAAGTTCCGTTATCAGTAGTTCTCTTAAGCGAAAATGGCAAGGAAGAAGCAAGTAAGTTGATTGCTTATGGTGCCGATATTGTGTATATGGTGAATAGCCCCGCACTAAAGCACTTTAATGATGAAATCTACACTGATGTCATTGCTCAGCTAGTCAGTCAATACAAGCCAGAAATTGTATTATTGGGTGCTACTACATATGGTCGTTCTCTTGCACCAAGAATATCTTCAAGATTAAATACAGGACTAACGGCTGATTGTACAGATTTAAAAATTGATAAGGAGAATGGGGTGCTGATACAGATCAGGCCCGCTTTTAGCGGTAACATTATGGCTTCCATCATTTGTCCTAATCACCGGCCACAAATGGCGACGGTTAGACCAAAGGTTATGAGTGCTCTTATGCATGACCCATCTAGAACTGGACTTGTCATTGAACCTAATGTGATAATACCTCAGCATATTAAGACCCATGTTATAGATGTTGTGTCGGATATTAATGGGACGGCGAACCTACTAGATGCTGATATTGTTGTCTCCGCAGGAAGAGGAATTGGAGAAGCAAAAAATCTTGAAATGATTAAAGAGCTTGCTGATGTGTTGGGTGGTGCTGTAGGGGCTTCCCGTGCTATAGTTGATAGTGGATGGATAAGTTATCGTCATCAGATAGGACAATCAGGAAGAACGGTAAGCCCCAAAATATATTTTGCTTGTGGAATCTCAGGCGCAAGCCAGCACCTTGCTGGTATATCATCTTCAGATATTATTATAGCCATTAATAAGAACCCTGACGCTCCTATTTTTAAGGTGGCAACCTACGGAATCGTAGGAGATGTGTTAGAAGTAGTTCCTGCATTAATCAAAGAGTTTCACTAGTCTCTTTCGCGCAGTTTCCATTTCTCTATCATGTTCCACTTTATCCTTTATAGGCAATCGCATCCATCTGAACATGCAGACCATCAGGTCCACCGACATGAGCAAATTCAGTCTGAATTGTTTTTCTTGCTGGATATACGCCACCAAAACGCTCCTTAAATACCTTTTCCATAATCGGAATATTCCAGGCGTCTTTAAGCAAAACATCCATTTTAACCACATTACTTAAAGACAAGTTTAGTTTCTCTAAACGTTTTTCCATATCATTTAATGCACCATGCACCTGTTCTTCAATTGAGGCACCCACATTTCCTACACAGAAACTAAGAAATACAAAATCCCCTGCTTCTACTATCTCTGAAAAGGCAAATTCCTCATTTATATTTGTTCTAACAATACTACTCATAATTCCTCCTTGTACTTTATAATTTGTATTTTTTTATAAAACCAGTATAGCAAAAGAAGTATGACACCTGTATGTCACACTTCTTTGTATTGTTCTAATATTTGATTACAATTTAAACAGATCCTTTCTATCAAATCAGGAGGTGCAACGACTTTAGCCTGATCAGCAAATGCCAGTACTGTACCATACCAAAAAACCTCATTTTCGGGAACATTCATCTCGTATAGAAATTCTCCATTCTCATATTCTTCTACTATTTTTCCATTTAAGTACTCTTCACACTTGGCTTTAATACTACTTTTACATAATAACTTCACCTTAATACTCTTTCGCTTATACTCAGCCTGTTCCCACATCTTTTTTGCTTCGCCCACATGATGCATCTTACTATTTTTTTGTTCTGTAATTGAAAGATTGCTCATTCTTACAAGTTTATATACTCTATAATCATCATATTTAGGACAATAGCATAACAGATACCAATTATACCATTTATAAATTGTTGCAACAGGCTCAACCTCATGGACTTTCTCTTCATTAACAGCATTGATATACGAAAACAGTACTTTTTGACGAATGTGTATAGCTCGTTGTAGTAAAATCAATTTGTCATTAGTATTACTATTTTCCTTTAATACACCAAAATCTAATACCATATCGGATGTACCCTTTGGGGCAATGGCTTGCATCTTTTCCAATGTCTCATTCAATTCCTCTTTATCAAATGCAGATTGTAACCCTTGTAATGCTGTAACAATATATGAAAAATGATTTTCCCCTACTAATTGCCTGTCTATCTTAAATGAATCTAGTATTTCATATCCCCCATCTGATCCATAATAAGTAACAACAGGAATTCCAGCTAAAGAAAGGGTGTTAATATCTCTCATGATAGTTCTTGTTGATACATGAAAACGTACCGACATCATCTGCGCAGTCACTCTTTTATTGGAAAGAAGATAGTTTGTTATTGCCAGTAGTCTCTCTATTTTCACCATACACCAGCTTTCCTATAGCATTTCTTTCTATTTCCCCATAACCATCCATAATTCTTTATCTTAAACTAAAGTTTTCTATGAAGATACACCATTTGGTTTAATTCCATAAATTGTGTTCCTAATCCTCTGCCTTGTTTCTCTGGCTTTACACAAAATTCATTAATGTAATACCCTGTTCCAGTATACCAATGCTTAACATGTCCCAATGAAAGTCCTACCATTTCATTGTCCTCAAACAATCTATATGGAATTGCTGTTCTAATATCTATCAAATCTAGTATGTATTTGTTCAGTTGCTCTTCCTCACTCCAATCATCATTCCATGGTGGTAATGAAAATATGTCGCGACATTTTTTTTGCAAAATCTTCATAATGATCTTCACTACACTTTGTTTGAAGCATCAACATATGAAACCACTTCTCATTACCTTCTGCCATAAACTCTCTTTGATGTGCCAGAGCCGAATTCCGCTTTCTCTTTAACATTATATATGTTTGCTCTGTGATATCGACTGCTTCGTATAGCATCTGATTATATTGCAATGCTTTTACTATCTCCATAGTATCAAAAGATTCTGTCTTTGGCATCACATCTCCCTCTTGATATCCAATAATAAACACACCATCTGGCTTTAACCATGTCTTAACTTGTGAAACAAAGGCCCTCATATCCTTGGCAAAATATATGGTATCCATAGAAGTTATTAAATCAAATGAATTCTCGGGGTATTCAATCTCACCTATTACACCTTGTCGAAATTCCGCATTAATGGGATACAACTCTTCTGCTGTTTTAATTGCCCTCTTCGAATAATCAAAACCATGAATGTGCACTTTTTTTCTACTCTGAATATAACCAAGCATTTTTCCATTACCACAACCGATATCCAAAATATGTACATTTTTTCTGTCTGGAATATAAGATATAATCTTATCAATTTGGCTTATGTCACTAAAACCATCATGTGAAAAATCTTGTCCAAATGCATCTTCGCAATATGCTCTAAATGCAACAGATTCTTTTGCCATATTATAGTTATTCACGCAAACTATTGTTTAATTCGTTGCCCACCAAAGCAATGAATTGTGCGCGTTCCAGCTTTTACTCTTCCATAATGTGGCGTTCCTTTTGGAACTAATACCTCGTCTCCTGGTCTCAAGACGTGCTCTTCTCCATTGAATATTTCTACATACTCTCCTGCAACGCACACCGTATATTCATCAAACTCATGTATTTGTTCTTTTGATTCTCTATCAGAATTATAGGTCCAAAAAGCCATTTGGCTACCGTCATTTCCAGTAAAATAATATCCTGTAATGTCCTGTGTATTCTGCTGGCCAGAATTAATATGGTTCAACTCATTTTTCATAAAATCTGGGAAATCATTCATATCCAATTGACATCTCCTGTTCGTTAGTTATATGAGTTGTTCAGTAAACTATTTTCATTTTTTAGTATATCATGGAAGCATTTGAATAATCCAGCTCTTTATTGTACTGCGATTCTCCAGCAATCTCTAGCAATCACCCCATCACTATTCATAAATTTCTTTCTCTCTCCCGTAATACCAACTAATTTAAAATAGTATAACAAGCTCTGCTAGTCACCTAGCATTTACTGTTTAATCGAATAATTTCATATAATGCCTTTATTCCCTCTTGAATTTGCTTATGGCTTAAATGACCATAGCCCAATAGCAATTTATCTTTGTGGCTATCTTTCATGGAACAATACCCCGTGACTGAGGATATTCTGATACCAGCCTCCCTACATTTACCGATAAACTCTTCGTTGAATTCCATACCGGTAAACTGGAGAGCTATATGTAGACCAGAAGCATCGCCCCACGGCTGAACAGAACTACCGAACATATCCTCAATGGAATGCAATAGAATTTCTCTTTTTTCGCCATATACTTTACGCATACGCCCAATATGTTTATCCATTTTTCTCATGTGCAAAAAATTGGCTAACGTGATTTGTTCCAAGATAGGATTTTGCACATCCATGTAGTTCCTATAGTGTCTCCATTTCTTCTGTAACTGTTTGGGTAGCACTACAAACCCGATGCGCAAAGCAGGAAACAGTGTTTTACTGAATGTCCCCACATATATCACATGGGAGGAATCCATAGAATACATTGGACTAATAGGATAACCCGAGTAGCGGAATTCACTGTCATAATCATCTTCAATGATATAAAAATCATTTTCGTTTGCATAATGAATAAGCGCTGATCTGCGTCCAGCAGGTAGAATACCTCCTAATGGGAACTGGTGCGAAGGTGTAACATAGACTGCCGAGATGTCTTTGCCTTTCAGTGTAGCAATATCTGCGCCTTGTTGATCTACTATAAGCCAGTCAGTAGAATACCCCCTATCAGAAACTACAGTACGCATTCCTTGATGAGAAGGATTTTCCAGTACAAACGAATGGCCATCCTTATGCAGTATCTCTACCAGAAGATGCAGTGCTTCAGTGGTACCCGACGTAATAAATACATCTTCAGGATTGACCTCCATACTTCTACTGCGGAGTAGCCAGTGTGCAATTTCTTCACATAAAGGCTCATAACCTTTGGGACCGCTGTATTCCAGAAGCGAGGTTGTCATAGTGCTGGCAGCTTCATGCAACAGTTGTCCCCAAAGCTTAAGAGGGAAGCGGGATAAATCGGGCTGGCCAGTTTTGAAATCCCATAAGATAGGCGGATCCAACTTCCGCTCCATGGGAAGGATTGTTTTTTTAATAGTAAGGTGAATTCCCTTCGCAACACGAGTCGGCGCACCTTGATGGCTAACAATAAACCCTTCTGCCAAAAGCATATCATATGCTTCACAGACTGTATTTCTGGAAACGTTCAACCCTTTTGCAAGTTCTCGTGTTGATGGCAAAGCCTCCCCCTGTAAGAACTGCCCCTCCAATATCCTCTGTTTCATTGATAAATAAATCTGACGAGCTAAACTAACTTCATCTTTATAACGTAGTACAATTCCCCACATAAGACACCTCCAAACTGGCTCTATGAAAATGCTCTCAAACTGGCTCTTATAACAATCCAGTTTATCAGATACAATTATAGTCAAAATAAGTTCCATAGTAAAGAAAGAAGGTAAGTGATTGAAAAATATTGTGGGAAAATTGTATTTGCTGTGTGCTTTCGCTCTAGCGGGAACCTCAGTTTTGACCGGTTTCATCCTTTCCGAGAAACTAGGTCGATTTACCATCACCGCAGTTAGCTTAGGCATTATGATATTGTGCTTATCCCTATTTTACGGAAGGAAAAGCATCCAGACAATTCGTCTACTGACAAGAAGGGATATGAAATTACTCTTATTTCAGGCATTCTTTGGTATATTTCTATTTCGGTTATTTTTGCTTTTAGGCGTGAATCTTACAAGCACGGTAGAAGCAGGTATATTGACAGGAACAACCCCAGCAATCACCTCGATATTAGCATTCGTTGTGCTTCGAGAAAAGCCTACAGGCTGGACTATTCTAGGTATTGGCTGCACAGTATCGGGAATCCTATTGTTGCAGGGGACGAGCTTATATTCCATAGAGCTTTCATCACAGCACTTATTGGGAAATGTATTCATGGTCTGCGCTGCAGCAAGTGAGTCCTCCTTTAACATCATTTCCAGGAGGCATAAAACAATGAAGCAAGAACATACTGATGTACAAATCCATCCTGTGGTACAAACGCTGATAGTATCGGTAATCGCTTTTGCCCTATCCCTTTTTCCTGCTTTAGTGGAACACCCCTTCGGGGCACTGCAAAGGATTGGCCCAACTGAATGGATTGCATTGATTTGGTATGGACTTGTGGTAACTGCATTAGCATTTGTGTTTTTCTATGCAGGAGTCAAGCGCTGTGACGCTTATACAACAGCCGCTTTTTCGGGAATGATTCCTTTGACTTCATTACTTTTATCCATTTTGCTTTTAAGAGAAACCATAGGCTTAGTGCAATGGACTGGAGGGTTCTTGATTATTTCCAGCATGCTGATGATTGGACTTAAGAGGAGGAAAATTATATAGTATAGATGCAAAATGTGGTATATTTCTCAAATATCAAAAGACATTCATGTTGCACTTTAAGGAACTGTCGTTGTAGCACCCTCCGCTATTCTAACTCCACTTACACAAAAGATGCTAACCAAACCTTAAATACATAGTATTCGTATAAACTTGGGATAATCAAAAAACTTCCTGTAAGGCTTTATTCACTCTTGATTCACTAAAATATTCTTTTCCATACTATCTTTTAGCCCACAGGACGTATCTTCAATATGAGATAGATATGTGATAATCTTGTGTTCGCCAGGAAGAATATAGCACCTCTGCCCAAACTTTCCATTAATACTAAACCCATTGCGATATTTCCATATAAAATAGCCATATCCATCTTCTTGGTTCATTTGCTGCAGAGATGTTGCTGCTTTGACATATTCAGAAGAAATTATTCTTTTCCCTGCATACACACCATTATTGTAGAATAGAAGTCCGATTCGGCTCAATTCATTTACCGTAAGTTCCATCTTAGATGCTCCATAAAAATATCCCTCAGGACAACGTTCATAAGGTGGCTGAATTATTCCAAGTGGCTGAAAGAGTTTTCTGTCAAGATAATCATACAGATCCTGATTAACTGCGCAACTTGTAGCTACTCCTACAAGGTAAGCAGAAACATTATTATATTTAAAGATTCTTTCGTTTCTGTTATCTAACGGAAAATTCAAAGAATAAGAAAGCCAGCTATCTCCTTCAGGCCTAAACGGGTACTCTGGAATCGACATGGTTAATAGCCTTTTAATTGAAATGGATTTATATGTTTCTATTTGTTTTTTTGGTAGATTGCGAACAATTCCTAGTGGTAAATAATTCAAAATAGAATCATCAAGTTTCAGCTTTCCCTCGTCAACCGCCATTCCCACAGCAAGAGAGGTAATCGTTTTGGTAGCAGAATATATCGGATATCTGTTATCGGAAGTATCACCGTACTGATGTGTTAGTGCTCCATCTTCATAAATTTCTACTCCAAACACATTCCACTTATTTTCATGTATGTCTTTCACAAACGCATCAAAATTCATTCGTATTCTCACCTCGTCGAATTCTTGTTTATCTTACTACCATTCGTCGAATGGTTTCCTCAACAGATATACATTCAGCAAATCGTCCTGGCCACATGAATTCATTATAATACTTACAAGTCATATCTTTATCCATATAAGGATTATCAAATGTAGTATTTGTACCCTCAGGAATTATAACCTTAAGTCCCATTTCAAATGCCGACTTTACTGATGCATCAATACAGAAATTTGTTAGTAATCCCACTATTACAACCGTATCCTCGCCTTTATTCTCAAGATACTCTTTTAACCCCGTCCCACAAAAAACACTACTTACAGTCTTTACATATCGTTTCTCACCCTCATTTGGATATAATTCTCTATGAATTTCAAAGCCAGCATCACCAACCGAAAAACCCGTCCCTTGTCCATTATCATGTTGTACATAGATTACTTCTACCTCATTCTTACGCGCAACTTCAATAAGGGCTTTTGTACCCTCCATAAATTTATCAAAACAATTTAAATCTTTGTCTGTAAGCCAAATCTGTGCATCAACCACAAGTAAAACCATATACGATCCTCCAAACTCTTACGATTACACATCCTATAAAGAAGTGACATCTCCAATAGGAAGTTATGATTTATTCTTCTCTATTCATTGATTTTTCTGCATCAAATCCTTCTGGATATCTCTTTCTTAATTTATCGATATTACGAGTAAATATCTCTTCAAGTTCAATATCAAGAGCTGTAGCAGTCTCAGCGATATACCAAGCAACATCACCAAGTTCTTTTATCAATTTTTCCCTATCTAACTCATGACCTTGTGCTAAGTGTTTTTTCACAATGTCAATCGCTTCACCTGACTCTCCACAAAGCCCCATAACTCCATTAATTAAAACATCTTTTTTGTCTATGTTGGGATTTAATGTGGTCATAGCTAACTTCTGATATTCATTTATTGTCATTTTTTGCTCTCCTTTACAAGCTTACTTTCAGAATTTAGTGAATGCTCGGAATTTCTATTTAATAAAATACTCTAGAAGCCTTTTCTGATTTATCCGAGAAGGCTTTATGATTGATATCTACAGCATCCTGATGTGAAATGCCTTTTTTTGTGTTTGAGTAAACTACATAGTGCTCTTCTCCCCATTTGGAAGACTTCACTGACACGAAGCCATCGTTATTGTCTTCCAGTAGTTTCACAACTAGCTTGACCAAAAACATACCAAAAGACGAGAATGGTTTTTTCAACACACATGAATAGCTTTGATAAAAAATTTCTGAGACATCCGGGTTTGTTTTATTAAATTCCTTTAAGTATGTTGCTGAAAGCTCTCCGAGCAGTTACATAGAATCAGGTTTTCTATCTCCGGACCTGACAGCAGATTTATCTATATTGACCGTAATTATTCTCCATAACGGCTTAGGCGTACAAAGTAATCTGTCCAATGTCACCGAGCCATAATGGGGAGTTGCAATAGTAGTTATACTGGCTATTTTATCAGACATCCCCATTGAACTTGCCACCATTCGCGCCTCCAAGCCCTCCTTGGAATGTCCGATTATATTCATCTTTTGTTCCGAAAAGTCCCACTTATTATCTCTTTGAGAACCATTCGAGAGCTTGAAAAGCCCAGAAATACAAGGTTTGTAGTATTAGTTGTTGAACATACGTTTCACACCCACGACGTTTTATTAAATCTCAGGACGTTTTATTAAATCTCAGGACGTTTTAAAAATATCTAACATGTCATATTCCGTACAAGGTGGGTGCGAATCTTTTTAAGAATTATCTAATAAAATATAGTGTAGCTAAACTAAACAGAAATTGCATAACAGAAAGAGGCGTCATTAGATATTTTTCTTTTTTACTTTTTGTCAGTATACCATTACCAACAATGGCATATGCAAGAAACATTGTGTTCACTATTACTACTCCATTTACCACCGTAGAACTTAACCCCAAGTAAACTACTTTCCCTCTTTGCAAATATGCCAAACCGACAAAAAGAAATACAAGAGAAAAAATATTACTTACAAAACGCATTTTTAGTGGTAATACTTTATTACGACCTCCTAGAACATATTCACCAAATGGTGCACCAAATGTAAGGGAGAGCTGTAGTACAGCCATTCCAAAAGTAATTATTGCTATCATAAGAGAAAAAATAAAACCAATCATTTTAACATCACCACCCAACATATTATATTTGTTAATATAATACACCGTGTAGTATACTACCTAGTCAATACAATTTTTATCTTTTTTCTTTATTTCAATACAACTTCTAATATTATAATTTTCAATATCATACACAACTTTTTCTAATCCTTTTTTTAGACTATCTAAATCTCTAATTTTTTTTTCAATTAATTTTATTTTATTTAATATTATATCCTTATACAAATAATTCTGAGAATTTCTTTCGTCTTCTTGAATAGTAATAAGATCCTTTGTTTCTTTAAGAGTAAAACCAGAATCTTTTATTAATAAGATTATCTCCATTAATTCAACATGTTGTTTCGTATATATTTTATAGCCATTTTCTTTTTTTTCAGGTAATGGAAATAATTCAAGCTTTTCATAATATCGAATTGTCTCCTTGTTTACTCCTAACAGTTTAGAAAATTGTCCAATCGTATATTCTTCCATTTGCTGATCTCCTAGTATATTTTAATGTTAAATTCCGATAATTGATAATTAACTATACATTACATATATGCACAATTTATACAAAGTATAATTTATATATGTATTTAATCTTTCCCAAACACTCTTATCGACCTTTTTTGTATCCTTTTTCTATATAATCTTTTTTTGCATTCTCTTAATTTTAATATTATATCAAACAATTCCAATTTCTTCTATGACATTCTTCTATTAATAGCTGAAGCTGCTTCTGATTTAAAAATCCGAGGCTAAAACTTTTACCTATGCATACTCCACTTATACTGCCCAATCTGTTTTCCAACACCTCCACACTTCCCTGTATCTGCTCCAATACCCCAATCCGATTTTCTGAACAAATTTCATCCTTCAAATTTTCTGCCCCAAAAATCGCCTTTGTCTCAACATTCCAAAATGCTTCCAACTTATAATTATGTAGTAAATCTGACGATCAACAATTCTTGATTTTTGACAAAAAGCACTACCGGAACTTTATAAAAGGCGAAAAGTGAAAACCAGGCACCACTGTTGCTCCAATGGTAAAGCTGTTACTTGATTTTGCTCCGCATCTGGTAGATACTGATATCAATCAGAATGATAGGAGGATCACTATGGATAAAAAATAGATAGAGGAACGCAGACAAAAGTATATCCAAAATCCTCGGGAAAGTATGACTGCGAAACTCGTCAAAAACATTAATGATTCTGACCTTTTTGACCACTGTCTAGTTTTCATTATCCTACTCCTCTGTAAGGAGAAGTTTCCTATAACAAAAAAAGAAAACCCCCAAGAATATTGCTTCTTGAGGGTTGTGAAGTCTTTTGAATTATCTCTTTGAGAACTGTGGTGCACGTCTCGCAGCTTTGAGACCGTATTTCTTTCTTTCTTTCATACGTGGATCTCTTGTTAAGAATCCTGCTTTCTTAAGAGCTGGACGATAGTCACCGTCTGCCTGTAATAAAGCTCTAGAAATACCATGTCTGATTGCACCAGCCTGGCCGGTGAATCCACCACCATGCACGTTAACTAATACGTCAAACTTGTCTGCTGTCTCTGTAAGAGCAAGTGGTTGTTTTACGATTAATTTTAAAGTATCAAGACCGAAATATTCTTCCATGTCTCTTTTATTTATAATAATCTTACCTGTTCCAGGTACTAAATATACACGAGCAATACTGCTTTTTCTTCTACCAGTTCCGTAAAATTTTGCTTTAGCCACTGTTATTTCCTCCTTCCGGTTACCCTAATTAATATTTGATTTCCAATACTTCTGGTTTCTGAGCTTGGTTCTTGTGCTCTGGTCCAGCGTATACGTTTAATTTCTTAATCATCTGTCTTCCTAAAGGTCCCTTTGGAAGCATGCCCTTAACAGCAAGATATATAACATCTTCAGGCTTATTAGCTAACATCTCTTTTAATGTAGTTTCTTTCATTCCACCTACATAATCAGAATGCTTATAGTAAATCTTCTGGTCTAATTTCTTACCAGTAACTTTAATCTTATCAGCATTAACAACGATTACATAATCTCCACAGTCTTCATGTGGTGTATAGATTGGTTTATTCTTACCTCTTAAAACTTTAGCAATCTCAGAAGAAAGACGACCTAATGTATGCTCAGTAGCGTCTACTACATACCATTTTCTTTCAATTGTTGATGGACTAGCCATAAAACTCTTCATGGTGTTACCTCCTTAAAAATTATACATCATATATCGTTTATTCATAGTAATTATTTATGTTAAAATACTTTTTACCGGGGCTTTGGCTTAAGTATTTTTACGCACCTTAATTAACTTGTCACAGTTATCTATTATATTATATAATTCAAAGGTTGTCAACGTCTTTAGTCAGCTGTTTTGTCGTTTTTGTAATTTTTCTACTGCTTAAAAAAATATATTGATTTCTATGTGATATTATCTTATTATTATGTTAAGTAGTAATTATTAAATTATAATATAGTATTAATAACTACATATTTCTACATGATAAGGAGACTAATACATGAGGCCATTTATTATTTCAGTTGACACAACTTCCGATTTACCGGAAGAGTATCTGCAAGAGCATAGTATTCCTGTGCACCCATTACACTATATTATTGATGAAACGGAATATGGAAAAGAACTTGGAGAGCTTACCCCCCATGATTTTTACCAGACCATGAGAGACGGCAAGATGCCTATGACCAATGCTACCAACATTGATTATGATATTCAACTGATGGAGGAAGCAGTAAAGCAAGGCTATGATATTATTCATTTACCATTCTCATCGGCTATGAGTGCAAGTTGCAGCAATGCTACCTTGGCCGCCACTCAGGTGATGGAACGTCATCCTGAGGCAAGAATAGTGGTAATTGATACACTGACAGCAACCGCTGGTCTAGGTATATTGGTTCGGAAGGCAGTAGCCATGAAAGAAGCCGGTGTATCCTTTGAAGAAATTGTGTTTTGGATTAAAAAAACTGCTCCTCATGTAGTTTGCCATTTTACACTACCTGATTTATTCCATATGTGGAGAGGTGGAAGACTTAAGAAATCCTCTGCTATATTAGGAACTGCGCTTAAATTGCACCCTGTTCTTCATGTTAATGACAAGGGCGGCCTAGAATCTATCAAGAAAGTGAGAGGAAGAAAGGCTGCTATTAATGCCTTAGCAGATGGTATTAAGCCACTATATGAGGCAGGCACTCTGCCTGATTGTATTGCTATTACCCATGGCGATAGCCTGGAGGACGCTAAGCTAGTCGGCAAACGTCTGCAGGATAAATATGGAGTAGACAATATTTACTATTCCTACCTTAGTCCCACCCTTGGTGCACATTCTGGTCCTAGCACTCTGGCCATTGGCTATATTGGAACCACAAGATAGAATATGAAAGGACTGTAGCAAATCACTACAGTCCTTTCATATTCTATCAATTTTAGAACTGATTATACAGTCCACTTAATCTCTTCTTCTATTGCATGAATAAAACTCTTCTGACTACATTCACTAGGTAAATGTCTACCTTCTGTTACAATCTCATATACATACTGCTCTGGTGCCGGAAGAACACTTTTCATTTTTCTAAAATAATAGCCTTCTCCCTCCTCCCACATAATATATAAGATCTTTTTGTACTGAAGATAATCTTTTAAAGATCGTGTGCCATATGCCTTCTTTAGCTTTCCTTCCAACTTAGTAGGGCTAGCCAGTTTTTTATAACAAGTATTCCATGCTTGGTTAAGAAGATCCGGCAAAGTCTCTGGTAGGTGACCGCGAGGAATCTCATAATAACAATCCATCATTTCTACATTGGGATACAGATAGCTAGTGGTGCTGCAAGGTATTAAGGTGAGATTTCCTAATTTATCATATAAAGCAATTATATATCCTCTTCGTTTCCATAATTCCTGACTTTTATTCACCTTACTTAACTGAAAACCTTTGACAAGGGCTGTTAAGACACCAAAGATACTAATTATGACAACAATCCACCAGAAATTTGTCTTAGGAGAATTAAGTTCCAGATATATCTTTCCATTACATTCTACTCCATAAACCATAACATTTTTATTATTGTTAGGGGCAGATTTTTTTATCCAAACCTCTACTTTATCATTATACAAAGTTTCATAGAAGAAATCGGAGGCGTCAAACTCCTGTCTAAGTTCCGGAGCAACAGAATAAACATGGCCTTCTTCCCCTTGCATATTATACCCTGTAGCCATCTCAGAATCATAATCAAAATCTTTTATTTTAAACGAAATCTTTTTATATGGACTGGCTGTACTAATCACTAAGAAGACAGTTGCTCCTAGCAAAATACCAAAAATTACAGTCAATCCCACTATTTTACGCACTAGTTTTTTCTTAATTGTCATAGTATTCCCCCTAATTATTCTCCAATGAATGACTTTAGTGCTCCCCTAATACTCTATCTTTTGATCTTCATACTTAATCTGAAGTAAGGTCAGTCCACAGGCTGGAGCGGTGGGACCAGCTGCTTCCCTGTCCTTTGCCAGTAGAATTCCTTCCATCTCCTCTGGTTTTCTATTGCCTAATCCTACTTGAAGTAGAGTACCAGCAATAATTCTTACCATATTATATAAAAAACCATTTCCCCGAATAGTAATAATGATTTCCTCGTTCTCTTTTGTAACCTGAAGGGAATAAATAGTCCGAACGGTTTCTTTTGCCTGGGTATGAATAGAGCAAAAGCTCTTAAAGTCATGCTCTCCTACCAGATAATCTGCTGCCTCTTGCATCTTGTCCACATCCAAATTATAATAGGTGAAATGCGCATATAGGCGTTTTAAAGGATTGGGAAACTCACTATTTACAATACGATACTGATAGGTCTTATTACAATTCACCTTCCTTGGATGAAAATCTAAGGGTACTTCACAGGAACTCTGAACACGAATATCCTCTGGAAGTCTCTGATTCAAGGCATAGGAAAACTTTTCCCCAGGTATTTTAGAGTCTGTATCAAAGACTGCCACATTGCCCATGGCATGAACACCGGAATCTGTACGGCTAGCCCCAATGACAGTTATAGTCTCATGAAGAAGACTTGTGAGAGCCTCATTTAGCACACCCTCCACCGTAATGGCATTAGGCTGCACCTGCCATCCACAGTAAGATGTTCCATCATACGCAACAATTAACTTTACACGCTTCATTTTCCTTACCTCCTAAAACCATGGTATGAAAATATTCAGCACAATCAAAACTGCTAGATAGGATACAAGACATATATAAGCAAAAGCATCTCTCTTTTTATATTGCAAAGGTTTCATCTTAGTCCGATGATTGCCACCATTATAACATCTTGCCTCCATGGCCATTGCTAGATCGGTGGCACGACGAAAAGCGGAGATAAACAGTGGTACCAAAAGTGGTATCAAGGACTTGGCTTTCTTAATCAGTCCACCAGACTCAAAATCTGCTCCTCTTGCCATCTGGGCTTTCATAATCTTATCCGTTTCTTCCATCAAAATTGGAATAAAACGTAAAGCAATGGACATCATCATGGCGATTTCATGAATTGGAATCTTTATCTTTTTCAGTGGAGACAAGCCTGTCTCTAGACCATCTGTCAAGCTATTTGGTGTGGTGGTAAAGGTCATAAGCGAGCTACCAATAATCAATAGCAGAATTCTTGTGGCCATAAATGCTGCCTGCAATACACCTTCTAAAGTGATGGTAAAAATCCAGAAGTGCACTAACAC
>JAEYPA010000009.1 GCA_023411225.1 Bacillota bacterium | reverse complement strand
AGGTAAATGAAAAGCTTGGCACAAATTATGATTTATTTAACTACCATGGAGCACCAGATGCTGAGAGAGTAATCATAGCAATGGGTTCCTTCTGTGACGTTGCAGAAGAAGTAGTGGATTACTTAACTGCAGCAGGAGAAAAAGTTGGTCTTATTAAAGTTCGTTTATATCGTCCTTGGGTATCTGCTAGTCTTCTTAAAGTTCTTCCTAAGACTGCTAAGAAAGTTGCAGTTCTTGACAGAACCAAAGAGCCAGGTGCTTTAGGTGATCCTTTATATCTTGATGTAGCTGCTACGCTTCGTGAAGCGGGCTTGAATGACATTATTTTAACAAACGGTCGTTATGGTTTAGGTTCTAAGGATACTCCTCCTTCTTCTGTATTTGCTATCTTTACAGAATTATTAAAGGATGCTCCTAAGCCTCGTTTCACTATCGGTATTGTAGATGATGTAACGAACTTGAGTTTACCAGAAGTAAAACCAGCTCCAATTACTTCTGCAAAGGGTACCGTAGAATGTAAATTCTGGGGTCTTGGCGGTGATGGTACTGTAGGTGCTAACAAGAACTCCACTAAGATTATTGGTGATCATACAGATAAGTATATCCAAGCTTATTTCCAATATGACTCCAAGAAGACCGGTGGTGTAACGATTTCTCACTTAAGATTTGGTGACAAGCCAATCAAGAGTCCTTACTACATCAATCAGGCTGACTTCGTAGCATGCCATAACCCTTCCTATGTAGTAAAAGGATACAAGATGGTTCAGGATGTTAAACCAGGTGGAATCTTTATGTTAAACTGCCAGTGGTCTGACGAAGAATTAGATTCTAAGTTCAATGCTGCAGCTAAGAAATATATTGCAGACAATAACATTCAATTATATACTATCAACGCTATTGATAAAGCAATTGAAATTGGTATGGGTAAACGTACTAATACAATTCTTCAATCTGCATTCTTCAAATTAGCAAATGTTATGCCAATCGAAGATGCTATTCAGTTTATGAAAGATGCAGCTAAGAAATCCTACGGTAAGAAGGGTGACGCAGTTGTTGAGATGAACTATAAAGCAATTGATGCAGGTGTAGACGCAATTCATAAAGTAGAGGTTCCAGCTTCTTGGTCTAATCCAGCTGCTGATCCAGCTCCAGCTGCACTTACTGGTCGTCCAGAAACTGTGAAGATGGTAAAAGAACTTCTTGAGCCAATCGCTTTAATGGATGGAGATAGCCTTCCAGTCTCTGCATTCAAAGATATTGCTGATGGTCAGTTTGCAACTGGTGCTTCTGCATACGAGAAACGTGGTACAGCAGTTATGGTTCCAGAATGGAATGCAGAGAAATGTATTCAGTGTAACAACTGTGCATTTGTATGTTCCCATGCAACAATTCGTCCATTTATGTTAGATGAAGCAGAAGTAAAAGCTGCTCCTGCAAACATCAAACTTGCTGATACTAAGCCAAAGGCTGGTGAATACAAATTCACTATGAGTGTATCCCCACTTGATTGTATGGGATGTGGCGAATGTATCACTGTATGTCCAGTTCCTGAAAAGGCAATCGTTATGGTTCCACAGGAATCTCAGGCAGAAGAACAACCTGTATTTGACTACTTAGTAGCAAATGTAGGAAAGAAACCTGGTATGCCAGCTGATAATACTGTAAAAGGTTCTCAGTTTAACCAGCCACTTCTTGAGTTCTCTGGAAGCTGTGCAGGATGTGCTGAAACATCTTACGCTCGTTTGATCACTCAGTTATTTGGTGAGCATATGTATATCTCCAATGCTACAGGATGTTCCTCTATCTGGGGTGGTCCAGCAGCTACTTGCCCATATACCGTAAATAAAGATACTAACAAAGGACCAGCTTGGTCTAACTCCTTATTCGAGGATAATGCTGAGCATGGATTCGGTATGTATCTTGGACAGAAAGTATTACGTGATCAGGTAATCGCTAAGCTTGAAAAGATGGCTACTTCCGACAAAGCAGATGATGCTATGAAAGCTGCTATCGCTAAATATCTTGAAACTAAAGAAAACACCAAAGAAAATGCTAAAGCAACAGAGGCATTAGTTGTAGAGCTTGAAAAAGCTGCAGCTGCTGGTTGTGAGATTTCTAAAGAAGTATTAGAAAAGAAACAATATCTTACTAAGAAATCCGTATGGATCCTTGGTGGAGATGGTTGGGCTTACGATATCGGTTTCGGCGGCTTAGATCATGTTCTTGCTTCTGGTGAAAACGTAAACGTTATGGTATTTGATACAGAAATGTACTCCAATACTGGTGGTCAGGCTTCTAAGGCTTCTAACATCGGTGAAGTTTGTCAGTTCGCTGCTTCCGGTAAGGAAGTTGGCAAGAAGAGCTTAGCAGAAATCGCTATGAGCTATGGTTACGTATATGTAGCACAGGTTGCTCTTGGTGCTAACCCAGCTCAGACTGTTAAGGTTCTTGCAGAGGCAGAAGCTTACAACGGACCATCCTTAATCATCGGTTATGCTCCATGTGAACTTCACGGAGTTAAGGGTGGTATGAACCACTGCCAGGATGAAATGAAGAAAGCTGTTAAGTCCGGATACTGGAATCTATTCTCCTTCAATCCAGCACTTAAAGCAGAAGGTAAGAATCCATTTACTTTAACTTCTAAACCAGGAGATGGCACTTACCAAGAGTTCTTAAATAATGAGACACGTTATACTCGTCTTACTCGTTCCTTCCCAGAACGTGCAGAAGAATTATTTAAGGCTTCTGAAGACGCAGCTAAGGCTCGTTATGACCACTTATTAAGATTAGTAGAACTTTATAAATAAGCAACCTGCTTAGAAGTCCCTCTGAGGTGCCCACCTCAGAGGGACTTCTTTATTTGTAATATAAACAAAATTATCCCTTTTATACATAGAATCTATTTCTTTCCATAATTTTTCTTTATATACTCTTTCGTTCTGTCGATAATCATATTAGAAGAAAGTCTGATAAAGGATACATGGGAGCTGAGGATAAGGTATGAGTATACAGAATAATATGATGGCTGTATCTGCAACACGATATTACAATATGGCAATTAATAATATGTCTGTATGTATGCAGAGATTATCCTCTGGATATCGTATTAATAGTGCTTCGGATGATGCAGCCGGACTATGTATCAGCGAAAAGATGCGCTCCCAGATTCGAGGTCTAGAAACCGCAAGCAGAAATGTACAGGATGGTATTAGTTTGCTTCAAATTGCAGACGGAGGTCTGAATGAGGTTCATAGTATCTTGCAAAGAGTTCGTGAGCTATCAGTACAGTCAGCCAATGATACCAATACTGGTATAGATCGTATTGATATACAGGTTGAAGTTGATGAACTAATAAAGGAAATTAATCGAATTGCAGATCAGACAGAATTCAATACAAAAAAATTATTAAATGGAGATTGTGCCGGTACAGGAGATGGCAACCCAGGTATCAGACTTCAAGTAGGAGCTAATGAGGGTCAAGCCATAGGCATTGGAATTGGCAGCGTTAAGAGCAATGTATTGGGAATAGATAGCTTAAAAGTAACCAGTTACACAGAGGCTAGTGATGCTATTACAAAAACTGAATCAGCCATAACGAAGGTTTCTGAGATACGTGGTCGTGTGGGGGCTTATCAAAACCGATTAGAACATATTGTGAATAGCTTGGATAATACGGCTGAAAATCTTCAAGCTGCAGAAAGCAGAATTCGGGATATCAACATGGCTGATGCCATCATGGAATATATAAAAAATCAAATTATTAGTCAGGCAGCTCAAGCTATGTTAGCACAAGCAAATAAATCAGCAGAAGGAATACTTAAATTATTACAATAAAATGAATTTTACATGCGCATTTCTCTAAAAAGTGATACAATATATGAAAGAGCGAAGGAGGATTTTTAAAAATGCGTATAGTATTTTGTAATATTGCTTGGATGAAATATTATAGAGGAATCCTAGGTAATGGAGTAGATGAACCTGTAGCAGGTGGAACTTATGTTAGAAGAACAAAGGATGCAATGGAGCAATACAATTTTTGTGGAACCAATCTAAAAAAAGGTGATATTGTAAGCGAAGATGGCCAGTATTGTCTAGGTTATATGGAGGTAAAGGCCCCTGGAAATTCCAAGAATTTGTTGTCTATAGAGATGATACCAGGTTGTGAATTGTTAAAGAATGAGAGTATTGCTGAGGATGTTTTAGTAGTATTTTGTGCCACCCATCCAGATCACAAATTTACTACTGTGGTAGGATGGTATGAACATGCTAGGGTATTTAGAGAATATCAGTCATTAATTTTAAAGTCTCCTATGGATGGAGAAGAAAATGAGCAATTATTTAATACGGTTGCAAAGATAGAGGATTGTGTTCTTTTACCAATGAGAGAGCGTAGCCGCAAAGCTGTATGGGGTGTTCCTAGACTTCAGACTGGAGCTTCCTATGGTTTTAGCCGTCCCAATGTATGGTATCCACAGATGAATGAGGACAATATGAATCTAGCTACCTTCCTTAATCGTATGGCAGTACAGATGAAACATTATGAAGGCGAGAATTGGATCAACAAGGTACTTGATTAGCAGTATGATAGTGTACATAGTAGAATTGTATGGGCTTCCATGTTATGGAAGCCTTTTTAAATATTGTAACCTTTTGCAAAGAAATCTTAGTATATAAATGAAGGGTTGATAAAAATAAAAAATGGGAAGGGGTATCAAATGGAGGACACTGACATACTCGATCTGTATTTTGAAAGAAATGAAGCAGCCATAGAACAGACGGATATAAAATACAGACGATATTGCGAAAAAATTGCAGATAATATTCTTGGGAATAAGGAGGATTCCTTGGAGTGCATTCAAGACACTTATTTGGCAGCTTGGAATACAATTCCTCCAAAGAGACCCCAGGTATTACGAACTTACTTAGGTCGACTAATAAGAAATATATCGTTAAATCGTTTTGAGGCAGATCATGCTAGAAAGAGAGGAGGAGGGCAACTGGTTCTGGTCTTAGATGAGCTGCAGGAATGTATTCCCCATAGCCTGGATCCGGCTTTGCAGGTTGAAACGAAGGATCTGGCATCCAGAATCAGTGATTTTCTGAGAAAGCTACCTGACAGAGAACGAGCCATTTTCTTAAGAAGATACTGGTATACAGAATCAGTGACAGAGCTAGCCAAGGAGTTTAACATGACGGAAAGCAATATCAAAGTTATTTTACATCGAACCAGAAAGAAATTACGAAATTATCTGGTGGTTAGGGGGTTAATTTAATGAAAAGTAGCGATGTGTATAGGGCCATTGGTGAGGTAGAGGATAGTATTCTAGAGCCACAGGCAAAAAAAAGTGCTCGTAGAAAGGGGATAAAATATTTCCCAAAGAAATTAAGAGTTTTGACAGCGGCATGTCTTGCAATTGTGCTGGTATGGGTGGCAGTATTTTCACCAATTTTTAATCACTACAAAGGAGTGGTTTATGCCAAATCCTTAATGAAGGGGATAAAAGCCAATGAAGTAACCGGTAAAGAGGAGGATCAGAGGTTCAATGAAGCGCTGTCAGAGTATTCCATTAATCTGTTGAAGAATAGTATGAAACTTAAGGATTCTCATATTAACAGGTTAGTCAGTCCTTATTCGCTACTTCTTGCATTAGCTATGACTGCCAATGGGGCAGATGGAGATACCCAGGCACAGATGCAAAAAATCATGGGTGATATTCCGCTGACGGAACTGAATGAGTATCTCTATAGTTTCAATAAGAAACTAACAGATACTAAATCACTTACCCTAGCCAATTCCATTTGGTACAATGATGACCAAAATCGTCTACAGGTGAAGGCTCCCTTCTTACAGACCAATGCAGATTATTATGGAGCAGATGCCTATAGCGCTCCTTTTGATGGCAATACGTTAAAGGATATGAATGCCTGGGTGAAGAAAAATACGGATGGCAATATTGATAAGATTCTGGATAGGATCCCTGAGGATGCGGTAATGTATCTAATCAATACCTTGCTTTTCGATGCAAAGTGGGAAACTACGTACAAAAAGAAAGATGTAGACGATTGTGAATTTACCAACTACGCAGGGGATAAGTATCAGGTGCCTATGATGTATGGCGCAGCTCATCAGTTGCTCTCAGGCGATAATGTAAAGGGGTTTCTTAAAGACTATGAAGACAATCAATTTAGTTTTGTAGCGCTTCTTCCAAAGGAAGGAATGAGTGTAGACGATTATATAGAAACCCTCACAGGAAAAGAGTGGAGTAGGCTTATGAAAAGTAAGCGAGAGGAATCTGCAGAAACTGGAATACCGAAGTTTAAGTACCAAGATTCCCTAGCGCTTAATGATGCGTTGAAAAGTATGGGGATGACAGATGCTTTTGATCCCGAGAAGGCTAATTTTGAAAGTATGGCAACTTCTTTACTCCCTTTAGGCAATATCTATATCAGCAAGGCACTTCAAAATACTTTCATTGAGGTTGCCGAGAAGGGCACAAAAGCAGGCGCAGCTTCTAGTATACAGAAGGGGGATACCACCGCTGCGCTACCACAAAATGAGATAATCCTGGACCGACCATTTGTTTATGCTATCATTGATAAAAGCACAGGAGTACCTATTTTTATGGGAGTAGTAAAGGATATACAGGATTAGTGTTGATACCTTAGTATTTTGGATAAAAATGACGATATGTATATAATAAAAACTAAGGTGGGTGAATAATGGTTCTACAGCACAAAAAGATTAAATATATACGAGTAATAACGCTATTAGCAACACTTATTGTCATTATTGGATTCCTTCATACTCCTGTGTATGCGTCGGAAAAAAGTGAGAATGGGATTGGATTAAGGCATCCGGAAGCTATACGTGCAGATACAATAGAGGTCTCTCAGATCTATGATAAAAAGGCTTCTGCTTCCTATAGCTCTAATTGGGATAGTTATTCTAACTATTATTATTACAATCAGATGGAAAGTAATGAAAAGAAGCTGTATGATAAGCTCAATACGATGTGCCTTTCCTATATGACAGGAAGCGATAATTTTGAAGATTATGTAGAAGGTCAATTGATTACAAAATATGTTTTTGTTGATGGATTAACCTTGCAGGAAGCTGCAGATATTATTGAGATTTTTATCTATTCTAATCCTCAGTACTATTTTTTAACAAATGGTTATGGATATTACTCTTTATCATCAAATATGTATGATAAAACATATTACATAGCACTTTGTGTGTATGATGAATTTAAGTCAGGCGCTACTAGAAAAGGTAAGACAGATGAATTGGCTGAAAAAATACAGGAGTATTATAAGCAAATCGATTCTCAGGATTCTGAATTTGAGAAAGAAAAAACTCTTCATGATCTTCTTTGTAGCAAAGTGTCATATGAGTTTGGGGAATTTGACCAGAGTATATATAGTGTTTTCTTTCAACAGGAATCAGTATGTGCAGGATATGCTAAAGCATATGCTCTTTTATGTAATGGTCAGGGAATTGATACCGTAGTAGTTACAAGTGACTTACACGCATGGAATAAGGTCCGTATAAATGACAGCTGGTATGTGGTAGATTGTACATGGAATGACTATGATGTGCCTGGTAGATGGGGATATACTTTTTTTAATCGTAGCCAAGCCATGATTACAAATCTAGATTCCTCTGAAAACCATGAAGAAGAGAATTTATGGGAAAGCTATGGACCGATATGTACGATAGATTCTGGTGCAGACGACGTCAGTCCTGGAAAAGTGAATAACCCAGTAAATCAAACTGAAAAGCCAGAGATAAGCTTAAAGTATGGTGATTCCTTTGTGGAGGTCACCCTATCATCTGGTACCAAAGGCGCTGTCATTTACTATACATTAAACAATAAGGAGCCTTCTGAAGCATATTCTAAATCCTTCCGTTACAGAAGCACATTTATTATTAAGGCAACACAAAAGCTACAGGTTGTAGCTATATACAACGGCTTTAAAGATAGTCAGGTGGTAACGCAAAACGTAACGGCATGCAAGTATAATGCAGTCACCCCGGTCATTGCTACACAACCTATTAGTAAAGCTTATACATATGGGAGTCGGCCTACAGCCTTAAAGGTGGCGGTATCTCCTGTGAACATGGTAAACTTGTCTTATCAGTGGTACGTGAAATCTTCCCCTACTGGTGTAGCAAGTCTGATTACCGGAGCCACCAAATCATATTTGGTGCCACCGGCAAGTAAATCGGGAACCAAGTATTATTACTGTAAGGTGACCAATCGTGATGAGACTGCCTTAGTAACTAAGACATCCAGTAGGTTATCAACCATTGCTAAGGTGGTAATAAGTCCTGCAGCAGTCACCTCCTGTAAAGTAAATGGTATAGTGGCTAAGACTTATACTGGTAAGGCAGTAACGCAAGTACCAAAGCTTATCTATGGAGGCAAAGTACTTGTTAAAAATACTGATTACACGCTCAGTTATTCCGCGAATAAGGCAATAGGAAGGGCAAAATGTATTGTCACAGGAAAAGGCAATTTTAAAGGGACAAAAACAATTTATTTTAATATTAATCCACCAAAAACTTCTATCTCTTCGGCAAAGAAGGGAAGTAAGAAAGTTACATTAAAATGGAAGAGAATATCCGTAGTGAAAGGATACCAGATTCAATATTCCTATAAAAGTAATTTCTCTTCTGCAAAAATTGTTACCAAAAATGGCTACCAGACAAATTCTTATACCTTAAAGAAGTTGAAATCCAATAAATATTGTTTTATACGGATTAGAACTTATAAGATCGTATCAGGAGTAAAGTATTACAGTAGTTGGTCTACTGCTCTTAAAATAAAGATAAAATAACCTAGTTTGAGATGTTAATCTATGATATAATAGGGACGATTTATTGAACGAATTAGTGAATTGCCTATTATGGAGGAAACTATGATTGATAAGACAAACTTTATGGAGACCTTACGGTCAGTGGCAGAACTAACCAGGACTTCCGATAAGCCTTTATCTAGAGAAGAAGTTATGTCGTATTTTAGCGATATGGACTTGACGAAAGAACAACAGGAAATGATTTATCAATACTTACTACATCCTATAGATGAAAGTGAGCAGGAGGAGACGATAGAGGAACAGGAGCTTGAGAATGAGCCTGACGCAGTGGAAAACCTAGATTCTCAAGAGGAAATATCTCCATTTTTTGAAATGTACGAAGAGGATATAAAGAAGCTTCCGATTTTTTCGGAAGAAGAGAAGAGGGAATTATATAGGAAGTTGTTAGAAGGCGATGTAGCTGCTATACAGCCATTGTCAGATTTATGGTTACCAAAGGTACTTGCAATAACCAATGACTATAGTATACATCAAGTGAACCTGGAAGATCTGATACAGGAAGGGAATATAGGCCTGCTAGGTGGCCTCACTCATTTACTTGGGAATAAACAGATAACTCAGGTTGAGGAGTACATTAAGGAATCTATCAAGAAGGCCATGGAGGATTACATCGATGAGACCATGGAAGAGCAGGATTGGGAAAGCACAGTAGTAGCTAAGGCTACTTTAGTGCATGAAGCTACAGAGGTGTTAGCCAAGGATTTGGGAAGGACACCAACTGATTCTGAACTTAGTGAGTACACAAGACTTACCATAGAAGAGATAAAGGATATAATGACACTATCCAAAGCAACGTTCAAAGGCAATAAATTTCACTTAAAGTAGTTATGAGAATGTGAATATACATGGAAAAAAGGAAGTGTTACTTTATGACTTTAAACAGTCATTTTGCATCACTTCCTTTTGTTTTATAGTTATTTTATCATAAATATTACGATAATTGAAATCATAATCTGTATAATAGCAAATCGATAAACGGCTTGTGTATTGGACCATCCCTTCACCTTGCGTACATGGTCATGAATTGGTGTTCTTACATTGGTTAAAATTCTGATTTTTAAGAAACGTAGTAAGGATACCTTTACTAATCCTAAACCTCCATCTATGATTAACATTAAAGCAACTGGGATATATAAAAATGGACTTCCAGTTTTTAAGATAGCAATGGCAATGAAAAGTCCCATGGCTCTGGAGCCAGCGTCTCCCATCATCAATTTACTTGGAGTTGCATTAAACCAAAGGTAAGCAAGAATACAAATTACAAAAATGAGAATGATAAAATTGAAATTAAGACTTGTCCCTTTTATTTGGTCTATTCCATAAATAGTAAGGAGAGTAATGATGGTTAAAGTTCCGGATAATCCATCTACTCCATCGGAACAATTGGTGACATTAATAGAGACCCAAACTAGGATTACAACCAAGATACCAAATACAACCTTAGGAATTGTAATAGTGGCTCCAAAGAGAGCAAAGTTTACCGTATTAGGGTTAAAGTTTAGAAAAGTAACAGCTATCATAACAGCGATTAATAAATCTAATAGCCCTTTTTTATATTCTCCCCAAGGTGCTCTGGAACAGTCATCCAAAAAGCCAGTTAACATAGCTGCAGCAACTAAAATGAGATAAATTAGATATTCTCGGTTAAATGGAACAAATAATAAGGTTGCTACTATAAAAACAATGATAAAAAGAAAGCCTGCTCCTCTTGGTTTGCCTGCAGAAAGCTTTCCATCGTGAGCATAATCTCTTCCTAAATCTTTTGGAAGCTTATTGCTAAAAACACTAAGTAATATACAGGTGACTATAAATGCAAATAGAAGGCCAGCTAGTGCGACCCAGTTCATCTTTGCATTTTCAAAAAATAAAGTCATCATTGGTATAATCTCCTTTTCAATGAATTCTATGAGACATCTTAACATAGTTTTGTAAATTGTGCAATTTAATAATATTAGGAATGATTCTTAATTTGTACTGGTAAAAGAAAAATAATGTGCTATAATATCAAATATATTTCCATAATGACAAATCTAATGAAGCATATAATTGTATATGGAGTTAGGAGAAGGGAAAGAGTTTCCCTAGTAAATATTATATGAATTATAAGAAAGAAAACATAAATCGTATTGTTGAATATTTTAAAGAAGGATGCAAAGAAGAGCTAAGGCCTCTTACGATAGGGTTGGAGCTTGAACATTTCGTTGTAGATAAAGAGACAAAGAACAGTGTCAGCTACTACGGAGAGAGAGGCATAGAAGCTCTTTTAGAAAGATTGAAGCCCTTATATGAGGAGTCTGCTTATTCGGAAGGCCATATCATTGGACTAGGAAGGGAGAGCTTAGCTGTTTCCATTGAACCAGCGGCTCAATTAGAGATTAGTATATCTCCTCAAGAAGACGGAAGGCGAATTCAGCGTATTTACGACCAGTTTTATGATGAGATTATGCCAATTCTTCTGGAATGGGGGTATGAATTAATTACAGCAGGATATCAGCCTAAGAGTAAGGTAGCGGAACTGGATCTAATACCCAAGAGTCGCTATCGTTTTATGAAAGAATATTTTGACAAGATTGGTCCATATGGACAGTATATGATGAAAGGGACTGCTGCTACTCAGGTGTCGATTGATTATTATAGTGAAGAGGATTTTTCAGCTAAATATAAAATCGCATATGCACTTTACCCTGTGCTTGCAAAATTATGTGATAATATAGTATGCTTCGAGGGAAAAGAGAATAAAGAGCCAATGATGCGTATGACGATCTGGGATCATGTAGATAATGCCCGGGTGAATGTAGAACCTTATCTTAAGAATGGTACCCTAGATTTTAAACGGTATGCTGAGTTTGTCTACGAGACACCACTTATTGTCGATAAGAATAAGGATGAGGACTATGCCACAAGGCAATCTGCCAGTGAAGTATATGCAAGTAAGATAATGACTAGTCAGGAGATTGAACATATCTTATCTATGGTATTTCCAATTTTACGACTAAAGCACTATTTGGAAATTAGGGTGGCTGATAGTATGCCAATGGGCTCAGTCAATGCCTATTTATTGTTGATCAAAGGATTGTTCAAAGATATTACCACTGTAACGCAGTATGTGGATGAACTTATTATGGACCATCCAAACTGGAGTAGAGAACTACTGAATGTGATACGAAGAGATGGTATAGAGGGACAGATTTACGATACGACAGTAAGGGACATAGTGATTGAATTATATGGAATGGCACTCAGTAATCTGGAGGACAATGAAGTCAGATATTTGGAGGAATATAAGAAAAATATCATAGACAGCGGTAGCTTATTGTGATAAGGAGATTGGAGGATAAACATGATAAGTACTAATATGGAAGAAATAAATTTATACTGTAAGAAAATTATTGAGGATAATTGGGAGGAAAATAAGGAGAAAGCGAAGGATTACTTGACATACATGGATCAGTCTACTGCCAAATATCATGGAGAGACAATTTATTCTTTGTATATGCCAAAGATGTTTTCAGTTGAAACCGCTGATTATATAAAGAATATTGCTGAAACTATGTATGGTATTCTAAAAAAAGTCATAAAGGAGTATTTAGAGCAGGAGGATTATCGCAAGTTATTCGCCTTTTCTGCTAAGCTAGAAAAGATGATTTGTAATATCCCTCATTATGACAACTTATTACCAATTACTCGTATTGACATATTTCTTAATGAGAAAGACCTATCTTTTAAATTCTGTGAATTTAATGCTGATGGTTGTAGTTCCATGAATGAAGACAGGGAGTTAAATAATGCATTTACTAAGACTGCTTTGTATCAGGAACTAAGTAAGGAATACAAGATGACACCTTTTGAATTATTTGATTCCTGGGCAAGAGAGTTTAAGAATATCTATGATACCTATGAATATAAAGTGGAGCATCCTCATGTAGCTATTGTGGATTTTTTGGAGCTGGGTTGCTCTATGTATGAATTTGAAGAGTTTCGTAAAGCTTTTGAGCGTATAGGATTTACAGCTGAGGTTTGTGAGATTAGAGACTTAACCTATGATGGAGAGAAACTCTATTCCAAGTCAGGAAAAGTAGTAGACGCCATCTATCGTAGAGCAGTTACCTCAGATATCTTAGAGCGTGAAGAGGAGGTAAAGGACTTCCTTCAGGCTGTTATGGAGCATAAGGTATGTCTGGTTGGTAGCTTCTGCACGCAAATCATTCATGATAAGATTCTATTTTATATTCTTCATCTTGAGAGAACTCATTCCTTCTTAACTAAAGAGGAGGTTACGTTTATTAAGGAACATATACCATATACGGTAAGCCTTTGTGATGAGGAAATCAAAAAATACGGTCTTCTGACAAATAAAAATGGATGGATTATTAAACCTAAGGATTCCTATGGTGCTAGAGGCGTATTTGCTGGAGTTAATTTCTCTCAGGAAAAATGGGAGGAAATTGTGTCAGAAAATAAAAATGGTGTTTATATTATGCAGGAATTTGTTATGCCTGATCAAAGCTTTAACATTGATTATCACAAAGAGGAGCCTTCATTTCGTCGGTATTCCAATCTGACAGGACTATATGTTTATAATGGTAAGTTTGTAGGGGTTTACTCCAGACAGGCTGATCATGAGATTATATCCAGTTCCTATGATGAAAATGATATTGCTACTTTAGTAATAGAAAAAAAATAAAAGGTGGCTTTGCCACGTGATTTCCCCTAGCTCGCTGTCTTTATAGACAGAGGGTTAGGGGAGATATTACATACATATAGACATACTGTGCTTAATAAACTATAGTATAAGGTTTTGCTGTGGTTGGAGGTCTATATGAATTTGACAAAACACTATTTTCCCGGGGGGAATACTTGTAAGGGGTTTGTTAATTTTTTTGATGGGATTATAGCACCTTGGGTAGATAATAAGAGGATTTTTGTATTAAAAGGTGGACCAGGAGTAGGAAAGAATACCTTTATGAATCTTTTTAGTAAAAGAGCGAGAGAAAAGGGGTATGCCGTAGAGCATTTTCATTGTGCCAGTGATGCCAATAGCTTGGACGCCGTACATATTCCTTCCATAGGTGTTACTATGTTGGATGGAACAGCTCCTCATGTCATTGACCCAGTTACGCCGGGAGCAGTGGATGAAATACTGAATTTAGGGATTTATTTGGACCAGAAAGGGTTGGAAAAGAAGAGGGCACAGATTACCAGGTTGATGCAGGAGAATGCCAGGGGTTACAAGCGTACCTATGCATATCTGTCAGCAGCAGGCAGATTAAGAGAAAATAGCAATTACTATTATCTATGTGCCATTGATAAGGATGAACTTCGAGAAGAGGTTCAGGATGTATTTGGAACTCACGAACTAAAAAAGGGGAATCTGAAAGGGGCCATTCGTCATCTGTTTGCTGATGCCATAACACCACAGGGATATATCGATTATTTCAGTTCTATTGTAGGGGATGAGAAGATTGTATCTCTTCATGGCCCAAGTAGTATAACTTCTGAATTTATAAAAATGGCCCTTAATTTTGCCAAATTTATGGGCTATGGCTGTGAAGTATTTTACTCGTCTTTGTTACCAGATGAACCCATTCATCTGATTATACGGGACTTGGATATGTGTATCACAACAAGCCTGGTTTTTCCTAGACAGATTGAAAAGATTATCAATTTAAATCTATTAATGGATCAAATCGTATTAGATAAATACGAAAGTACCTTCCGATTTAATGAGCTTTATGAGAAACAGTTAATGGAAGTCGCGATTGAATCTTTGATGACTACAAAGGATATTCATGATGAGATAGAAGCTATTTATAAAGTATATATGGATTTTGATAAGGTAACGGAATATACCAATCAGTTTGTAAATAAATTCTTTAATGTGTAGCAAGAAGAGAGGAAAAGGTTTTTGCCTGTAATATACAACCCTGTTGAGATTAAGAAAAGCCAATGATCACACCAGATCATTGGCTTTATTAAGCAAAAGATGCGTTGGGTCACAATCCCTTTGCTTTTCTATTCATAATAATTAAGCAATCTTGTTAACTGCTACAGTTAAACGGGAAATCTTTCTAGCTGCAGTATTCTTGTGGTAGATACCTTTGCTCTGCGCTTTGCTGATTTCAGCGATAGCAGCTCTTAAGTTAGCAACTGCAAGATCTTTATCGTTTGCAGCTACAGCAGCATCAACCTTTTTGATTGCAGTTTTAACACTAGACTTAATTGCTTTATTTCTCATAGTTTTAGTCTCGATAACTTTGATTCTCTTCTTAGCAGATTTAATGTTAGCCAATCTGTACACCTCCATTGCTATATGGTAAATAGTTTTCATTGTTACATTAAATCCGGACACGGACGTACCTAATGTAAACACACTACTATATCTTAGTATAAAGTTTTTGGCTTGTCAATATCCAAATACTCCAAAAGGGTATTATTTTTTATGCATCGGGGTAGTCTAGTAAAGAAAATTAGATTGAAAGGATAAGATATATGGAAGCAGGGAAAAACTTAAATAATAGAAGAACTGACCTGGCTCTTGAGGTACGGGAAACCTTTGAAGATGATGATGTTGAGATAAAGGGCGTGGTATTGGAGGAGGAGAAGGATGAGAGAAATGACATTAAGATTACGAAGGTGATGATTAAAGATGAGAGAGGCGCCAAAGCTATGGGAAAGCCTATCGGTAGCTATATTACCATTGAGGCGCCAAGGCTAAAGGGTTCAGATGACAGTTATCATAAACCTGTGATGCTGCAGATTCAAAAATACATTAAGATACTGGCAAAAGATATGCAGGATAAGCATGTCTTGGTGGCAGGATTGGGAAATAGGAATCTTACAGCAGATGCGCTGGGTCCACAGGTGGTAGATCATTTATTTGTCACCAGACATCTGGTAAAGGAATTTGGAGAAGAGTTTGCTAAGCGTAATAAGATGGAGGCTGTCAGTGCCATTTCTCCAGGTGTTATGGGGCAGACCGGTATGGAAAGCAGTGAAATCCTAAAGGGTATTATAAAGGAAACAAAGCCGGATTTGCTGATTGTCATAGATGCCTTGGCGGCACGGAGTGTCAGTAGGCTGACTACTACCATACAAATTACCGATACAGGTATCAGTCCTGGTGCAGGTGTTGGAAATAATCGTAATGCCTTAAACCTGGATAGTATTGGAATTCCAGTCTTAGCGGTAGGGGTTCCGACAGTAGTGGATGCCGCCACCATTGTAGATGACATTATGGAAGAGTCCTTACGTAAGAAGGGCTTTTCTGAAGAAGAAGTCTATCAATTTCTATCAGAAATGAATGACCATCAGGTAAATAATATGTTTGTAACACCGAAGAATATTGACGATTCTATTCACCGTATCAGTTACACGATATCCGAAGCTCTAAACGGTATCTTTTATGAGGAAGGAAACTATCAGTATCCTTCCTCATAAAGGATTCCTAAGAGCGGGAGTTTTTGTTAGGAATCACTGAGTATAGGAATTCTTTGTTGTAAGAACATGGTCAATGATGGCTGCTAAAGGTTTCATGGCTGCTTTGGCTTCTGCTACCGTGTTGTTATTATCTCCAACTTCCACCAAGGAGTAACGTTCCATCATATGCATGTTATAGCGCCAACTTTTCAGAAAGTTATATTTGGTGAGTTGAGGAAAATTCTCCATGGCAAACAGTCGCATCTGGAGGCTAAAGGCAAGGTTCATCTGAAGATTTGGATTCTGATAGCCCACAATCGGACCTTTGGTATTCTGACATACACCATTGAAGAACATTAGCTTCGCCATGGACTCACCATTTATAGTAACCGCAGTATGGGTTTTTGTCGTTTCTGATACTCCATCTCTGTGGACATCCAAGATTACCTTGATGGATGGATATCTCTTTAGGAGGTCCTTTAAATCTGGCAAGGCTTCGTTATAGGCATATTTGGCATTGTATTGCCGATGAAAATGAATGACATTATAGCCGTAGTCTTCTTGTAGAATACGTGTAAGTTCGTCACCAACTCCTACGATGGTATCTGATTTGTCGCCTTTTTTGCTGTCTGCAAACCATTCATGAGCATGGGTGTGAAAAATGAGTATCTGAGGTTCCTTAGAATTCTTCTTAAGGGTAACATCAGTAGAAAGAAGATTCTTAACATTGAAGACGGTCCTGTCTATGCCTGTTTCTGGATTGACATGGTACAGTTTCTTTAGCATATAATCCAAATCAAAAGTAGATGTCAGGGTAGAGATGATTTTACGGTTATTGGTAAGGGTCTGTTTGGCATTGGCAGTCAAATTAGCATCTGCAAAAACAGCATGGTCGTTCTCATCCTCCAGGTCTTCAAAAAATAAATCATCATAAGGATCCTGCCCATTGCTGATATCCTGGCCAGAACTAAGCTCTACATTCGGATCTTTAGAATCTAAGGCGGCAGGAGTAGAAGAATCTGTATTGCCTGAATTAGCTGATATTTGGCTCGCTACATCAGCTTTGGCTACAGCATTGTAGTTGTCGGATTCATTATGTTTATTTCCAGAGTGATATTTAAGATAAGTATAAATAGGAGATTGCCATACTAGAGCGGTTGAGTCTTTATGAAAGGCGCTATAGGTGGTTTGCTTACAGTATTCCATGGTGGAAGAGTTGTCACAAAAAATGTGGTTGGTGATGTAGCTGATGCATTCACTCATGAAGCTGGTTTTGCCTATTTTCATTGGGTTGCCAAAACATAAAATGATACATAGTAATACTAGAAAAAGGGAGAGAAATACGATGCTTATCTTAGAATTTGGTACTTGGATATGAGGTTTTTTTATGTAAACGGTCAAGTAAAGGCCTCCTTCCTTAAAGCAGGGACTTGTATCAAAATTAAGTTACTTAAGCAAAGTCTTGGTTTAAATATTATATGTGGTGGAATGATAATTATGCCTATTTTCTAACTTCCTACAATTGCATAAAGTTGGATAATATTTTAACTAGTGGAATACTAGTTATTGTGCGAAAAAAACTTGTATGCTATAATACATTGAATAATGCATAAATAGCCAGTAAGCCAAATAGGCTTGACTAATAGACAGGCTACAGGAGGAAAGACATGTCTGCAATAGACCAAAGTAAAATAAGGAATTTCTGTATCATAGCCCATATTGACCATGGTAAATCTACTTTGGCAGACCGTATTATTGAAAAGACGGGATTACTGACCAGTCGTGAGATGCAGGCCCAGGTTCTAGATAATATGGACTTAGAGAGGGAACGTGGAATCACCATTAAGGCTCAGACCGTTCGTACTGTATATAAGGCAAAGAATGGAGAAGAGTATATCTTTAACTTGATTGATACACCAGGCCATGTGGATTTTAACTATGAGGTATCTAGAAGCTTAGCTGCTTGTGAAGGAGCAATTCTTGTGGTGGATGCTGCTCAGGGAATAGAGGCTCAGACCTTGGCCAACGTATATCTTGCCTTAGATCATAATTTGGATATTATGCCGGTCATTAATAAGATTGATTTACCAAGTGCAGAACCAGAGCGTGTTATAAATGAGATTGAAGATGTCATTGGATTAGAAGCACATGATGCCCCATTGATTAGTGCTAAGGTTGGAATTGGCATTGATGTTGTATTGGAGCAGATTGTAACAAAGATTCCAGCCCCAGGAGGAGATGCCAATAAGCCACTCAAGGCTTTGATTTTTGACTCTTTGTATGATTCTTATAAAGGGGTTATCATTTTCTGTCGTGTCTTTGATGGAATGGTAAAGAAAGGTACCGAGATACACATGATGGCTACCGGAGCTGAGGCCGAAGTGGTTGAGGTTGGTATCTTTGGAGCTGGTCAATTTATACCATGTGAGGAACTTAGCGCTGGTATGGTAGGCTATATTACTGCCAGCTTAAAGAACGTAAAGGATACTCATGTTGGTGATACAGTTACGGATGCTTTGAACCCTTGTAGTGAAGCGTTACCGGGTTATAAGAAGGTAAATCCTATGGTATACTGTGGTCTTTACCCAGCAGATGGTGCCAAATATGGAGACCTTCGGGATGCTCTGGAAAAGCTTCAGTTAAATGATGCTTCTCTTCAGTTTGAACCAGAGACTTCCATTGCCTTAGGTTTTGGTTTTAGATGTGGATTCTTAGGATTATTACATCTGGAGATTATTCAGGAGCGTTTGGAGAGAGAGTATAATCTTGATTTGGTAACTACAGCCCCAGGTGTAATCTATCATGTTATGAAGACAGATGGCACCAAGTTACAGATTACCAATCCATCCAATCTTCCAGATCCTTCTGAGATAGAGTATATGGAGGAGCCGGTAGTCAGTGCAGAGATTATGGTAACCACTGAATTTGTAGGTTCTATTATGAAACTATGTCAGGAAAGACGTGGTGTCTACCTTGGCATGGAGTATATGGAGGCAACAAGAGCTCTCTTAAAATACGAGTTGCCACTAAATGAGATTATTTATGATTTTTTTGATGCCTTAAAATCCAGAAGTAAAGGTTATGCCTCCTTTGATTATGAACTAAAGGGCTACGAGAGGTCGAATCTTGTAAAGTTAGATATTCTTATTAATAAAGAAGAGGTGGATGCTTTATCCTTTATTGTTCATGCAGATACTTCCTATGAACGCGGTAGAAAAATGTGTGAAAAGTTAAAGGAAGAGATTCCAAGACAGCTGTTTGAGATTCCAATTCAGGCAGCCATCGGTTCTAAAGTTATTGCTAGAGAGACGGTTAAGGCTATGCGTAAGGACGTTCTTGCCAAGTGTTACGGTGGTGATATCTCCCGTAAGAGAAAGCTTTTAGAGAAGCAAAAGGAAGGCAAGAAGAGAATGCGCCAGGTTGGTAATGTGGAGATTCCACAGAAGGCCTTTATGAGCGTATTGAAATTGGATGATAATTAATTAAAAAAGAAGCGTTGTTCTATGACTTAATTTGGTTATAGAGCAACGCTTTTTTGCCCTCTGTTAATTGCATTTTTGGTAAGCGTATATCATACAGTGGATGTTTTTCTTCTTTTAACTCTTTATTGTGTACATTCTATTTGATATAATAAAGATATAAAAAATAGTAAATCAATGGGATGTTAATCAATATATATACAACTAATGGAACTAAAGAATAGCGTTTCACAAATGAATCAAACTATCTTAGCATGGAACCAATTGATGCTTCTTAATATTTTTTGAAATAAATGCCGACGAATAGAAGCCAAGGAATAAGTTAAATGAACGGAGGAATAAAATTGAAAAAAATCGATGCACATGTCCATGCATGTGGAATTCTTGTCAATATAACAGGTGCAATGGAATATATGGAACAAAATCAATTGTCTAAAATTGTACTTTCAGCGGGAGAACCGAATAGTAAAAAAAATTATAAAATGCCCTATTTGGCAAAAATTTTTAAGAGTTCGAACCTTACTTATTGTATCAATAAATTTATTGCATTCATCACAAAGATTAAAAAAACGTATAAATACATTGATCAGGGAAATGAGAAGGTGGCATTAATGGCTGAAGAATTACCTGATTATATATTAAATACATATTGGATTAATCCGCTAGATGCAAATTCTGTTGATAAAATGGAGAAGTTTTATAAAAAACATACATTTTGCATGATTAAAATGCATCAATGTTGGACCAATTTTGATATCAAAGATAAGATTACTATCGATATCATTAATTGGGCTAAGAAAAATGATATTCCAATTTTTTTGCATTTAAAATCTAAGAGTCAAATAATTAAATTCAAGGAAATTTTAAGGGATTATCCAGAAGTTATTTTTATATTAGGTCACTTGATTGGAATTGAGGAGTTTAAAAAGGGGAATGGAGAAAATCTTTATTTTGATATCTCATGTGCACCATTACACTCAGTTAATATGTTAAAAAAAGCATATGATAATTTTGGCGCTAGTAGAATTATCTTAGGAAGCGATGCTCCCTATGGTAAAGATAATATTAGTCTTGCAATTTCACAAATGCAAGAGGTTGGAATGAGTGAAATTGAAATGGAGCGTGTATGTTATGCTAATATTAAGGAAATCTTGAAGTTTTAATAGAAATTAGTTTTTTTGTGAGACAAACTACTAGGATTATAATTGTGATATTCGCTATATTTACTTGGGAATGCGAATAAATGATATATCATCGTTGCAAACATAGACGAAAGGAGAATACGATGTTTAAGTTTATTAGACATCATTAAAGCACATTATGAAAATTGCAGTAGGTTATGACAACTGAGCCACTATAAAAAAGGAGATAAAGCATAATGAGAAATAGAATAATACTTACCATGCTACTATTGTGTATTAGTAGTTTTACCGCATGTAGCGATAATGAAATAGTAGAGCATACATCAGAACCTACAGCTGTAGCGAAATTAGAGGTAACAGTATCGGCAAAGCCAACAGAAAGCGTAAAACCAACTGTTGTGGTAGAAGATTATAGTAATATTTTTAATGGCATCAATGGATGTGCTGTTATCTATGATACAGAGGTTAATGAATACATGGTTTATAATGAATCTATGATACATACTAAGGTTTCCCCATATTCAACCTTTAAAATTATTGCAACGCTTATGGGATTAGAGAATAAAGTATTAATTGATAAGAACTCCACAATGAAGTATAACGAGACGCATTATTACTACAAAACATGGAATCATAATTTGACATTGTATGAGGCATTTCAAGCATCTTGCGTATGGTATTTTCGACAGGTAATTGATGGTGTTGGTTACAAAGAGGTTGAGAAGGAATTGTTAGAACTTGACTATGGCAATCATAATATTACTGAATGGGAGGGAGAAAAGTCAAATTCGCCAGCAGAACTGAAAGGGTTTTGGCTAAATTCGTCCTTAAAAATCTCACCAATGGAACAAGTACAAGTGCTAAATAAGATTTTTCAAGGAAAAAGTCGTTACACACAAGAACAGATTGCTACATTAAAAGGAATTATGCTTACTGATAAGGTCAATGGTTATCGAATCCTCGGTAAGGCGGGAACAGGGATAAATGAGGGATGGTATGCTGGAATTGCAAAAAAGGGCGACAAAGAATATTATTTTGCAGTATATTTAAACGAGACAAAAGGAAATGAACAAGTTTCTGGTGCGGTTGCACGAGATATTCTTATTAATATTTTTAAAAATAGGTAATGTTTAGATGTAAATTGTAGTAGATACGGAAGATACATATAAGAACTATATATTATTTTAGGATCTTAAATTAAGGTAGCCTAGGAAGTTTTCATCAATAGGGAAAAGTACGTATATTTCCAAATGCTTTAGCATGGACAAATACAGAAATATGGGATATCATAAATGCATAATTTGACGAAAGGAGAATATGATGTTTAAATTGATTAGACATCATAAAAGCACATTATGAAAATTGCAGTAAGTTATGACAACGGAGATATCTTTAAGCATGTAGGAGATGCTAAAGAATTTAAAGTATATGAAATCATGGATGGGAAAGTAGCTCATTCTGAGATATTGAAAAGTACTGGAAAAGGGAGGGGAATGGTGATTGATTTCATGACAGAACATTCCTGTGATGTGTTAATTTGTAATGAGATTTGTAGTGGTGCCAAAGGAGCTGTGGAGGAAAAAGATGTACAAGTCTTTAGTGCGGTGACGGGCAGTGCAGATGCCTCTGTAGAAGCCTTCCTTAGCAATGAACTTAAGGATGGAGATACGGTAATCTGCCATCATGAATAAGAGGTACTTAGTGTAAATAGGAAGCTATAGTAAAATGAGATATGTTTTGCTATAGCTTTTCTTCTATTTGGACAATTTGAAAAATGTGTCTAACCAAGATTGCATTTTGGGTATACATTGGTTATACTAAAAATCACCAGCAGTTTGTGTTTTCAGTAGAAGGAAACAAAGTATCAGCAAAGGCTTTGTTAGGCATCTTGACTAAGATGGATCTAGGAATCGTGAAGTATCATTTTGAATTAGGTGCAGGAAGTAATCAGTTTATTTGGAGATAAATTGGTGAAGTTGATACATAATATAAATCTATATAAGAAAGGATGCTTATCATGCTTAGATATGTACATACTAATATTATAGCCAAAGATGCAAAGAGATTAATTGCATTTTATAAGAATGTATTCGATTGCAAGAGTATTGGTGAAACTAGAGATATCAGTGGAGAATGGCTAGAACAGATGACCGGCGTTAAAAATGTACACATAAAGGGAGAGCACCTATGTCTTCCGGGGTATGGACCGGATCACCCAACTTTAGAAATCTTCTCTTATAACAATATGATTGAGACAAAAGCCCCTCATACCAATCAAATTGGAATTGCTCATCTAGCCTTTGAAACAGATGATGTCTCTGGCAAATTGAAAGAAGTATTGGCGGCAGGTGGTTCTCAGTATGGGGAGTTGGTAGAAACCATATACAAAGACGGAAGGAAAGCTGTTTTTGTATATGCAGCTGATCCAGAAGGTAATATTATAGAAATACAAAGCTGGTCTTAGCAGACTCAGCTTTTTTTCTTTTTCTTTTTTACAGTAAACAAGATTCCAAAGGTAAATCGAAAAAGGGAAGAAACTAAAAGAATTCCAAGTGCAATGGAACCGGCAATCCCTAGAGTATTTAAGGCGGAGGATGCAAACTTCATAATCTCTCGATTAATACAGTATTCCATAGTCTTATACAAATCACTTCCCGGTACCAAAGGGATAATGGATACGATAAGGAAGGTGGTGGCTGGTACCTTCACGATTCTAGCCAGGGTTTCTGAATACACAGAGGCAAACATACTGGCTAGGAAGCATTGCATGGCTACATTGTTTAATCCAGAGGATAAGGTAAAAGCCAGATAGGTAATAGCACCTCCGATGGCAGTATACAGAATATGAAAGCTCTTCACATTAAAATTGATGGAAATAGCAATACAGGCTAGAAAAATTAAAATACATTCGTACAATAATGTCATGGTAATCTCCTTAACGTAACAGGGCCAAAGCAATACCGGAACCAAGGGCGATGAAGGTAGCGATTAAAAATGCCTCGAAAAGTCTAAGAGTTCCTGAAAGCAAATCTCCTGCGATGTAATCCCTGGCAGAATTGGTAATAGCTACTCCTGGTACCAGAAGCATAAAGCAACCGATAATAACAGAATCATAGTGAATCGGAAAACCAATCCGGTAGGATAAAACAGCAATCACGGCAATCATAAAGCTGTTAAAGATAATAGTAGTAAAGAAATTCATTTTAAACTTCTTCATTACTGAAGTATTGGTTTTTACAAGAGCCGCAATTATCATAGCCCAGAAAGCATCTAGAGCAGAGCCTTTATAAAACAGGGTAAAGGTGCTTGCTGTTAGGCAACTGGCAAAGAGTTCAAATGGAAATGGATACCGCTTCAGGTTTCCGATGATCTCCAGTTGTTCATCAATGTAGGAAATGTCTGGTTTGTTTTCTGTAATATAGCGACATAGGGAATTGATTTTTACGATACGATCAATGTTCTGAAGACGGTTTAGAATTCGTTTGGTTTTAGTATAAGTAATGTGGTCTTTGGTGGTAATGGAAATAATGAGACAGTTTGGAATGGCAAATACATTAATGTCTGTAATATTTTCACTATAAGCCTTAAGTACATGGGTGACAGAGTCCTCCACCCGGTAAGTCTCAGCTCCATTCTTTAATAGCTGAAATCCGATTTCTGTTGTTGTAATTAATAATGCGTCATAATTCATAATAGATGTAATCCTTTATGGTTTGGAATGCTATAGTTAATAAAATAGAGACAATATGTTATATGGGTCATAATAGCAAGTATAGCACATATTCCCTTATCAATAAAGTGTCCAGACAAAGGTCTATTTAACCAAAAATGAATTCTCGCTTTTTTCCACGAGGGTTCCGTGATATGATAGGAAGAAAAATAAGAAATGGAGTGAAGTTTCTTGAGCAAACAACCATTGGGAATTTATGTGCATATTCCATTTTGCGTGAAAAAATGTGCCTATTGCGATTTTTTATCTGGTCCACATACGGAGCAGATAAAAACAGAATATATTGAAGCGTTGCAGACAGAAATCAGATGCTATAAAGACTTAAAAGAGAAATATCAGGTGGTTTCCATTTTCTTTGGTGGCGGCACACCAAGCTGCCTTAAGGAAAGTCAGATTACAGAAGTACTGGACACTATTTATCAGACCTTTGATATAGATAAAAAAAAGGTGATCAATGGAAAACAGGATATTGAAATAACCATAGAAGCCAATCCAGGTACTTTATCAGAGGAGAAGCTAAAGGCTTACCAATTAGCAGGGGTGAATCGCCTAAGTATTGGGCTTCAATCAGCCAACAACAAAGAACTTAAACTTCTTGGGAGAATTCATACTTATGAGGAATTCCTGAACAATTATCAACTGGCAAGAAAAGCAGGCTTTACCAATATAAATGTGGATTTGATGTCAGCCCTTCCAGGCCAGAGCAAGGAGAGCTATGAAGATACTTTAAAAAAAGTGCTGTCACTTGCTCCAACACATATTTCAGCTTACAGCCTTATAGTGGAGGAAGAAACCCCATTTTATGAGAAATATGGAGAAGGAAAGCCAGAAGAAAATAAACTCCCAGGAGAGGAATTGGACAGGGCCATGTATCTACGGACCAAAGAGCTACTTAAAGCCTATGGCTATGAACGATATGAAATCTCTAATTACGCCAAAAAAGGATACGCTTGCAGACATAACAGCCTTTACTGGAATGGTACGGACTATATAGGATTTGGTCTTGGAGCTTCTTCCTATATTAGACCGGTGAGATATCAAAATGAGAGTGAATTGGACACATACCTAGATTGTCTGAGTGAGTATGTAGATCCATCTATTATAGAAGAAAAACTGCAGAAGGATCGATTGGTTTTGACTAAGGAAAACCAAATGGAGGAATTTATGTTTTTAGGTCTGCGATTGACAAAAGGTGTCAACTTGGAGGAATTTGAAACTCGTTTTGGAATGTCAATGCATGAAGTATATGATCATGTAATAGAAAAGCATAAGAAGGAAGGTCTACTGCAGATATGCATCCATGAAAATAAGCAGTATCTGGCTCTTACAGAGAAAGGTCTGGATGTCAGCAATTATGTCATGGCAGATTTTTTATTTAATTAAACATGGAGAACGGCAAGCCTTTGGGAAATCTTCCTTAGGCTTGTTCTATTTTAGGAACAAGGGAGTTGGGCATATATTTAAGAGAAGTTGATTCCTTAAAATATTCATAAATACTTCTTGACAAACAAAAAACAGAGTGATATCTTATCTATAAAGATATTAGCACTCTAATCAGATGAGTGCTAACAATATAAAATACGATTCATAAAATATCTTAGGTAGTAACTATAAACCCATCTCATATAGGAAGTGATGAAGTGAAGTTAGACGATAGAAAATTAAAGATTTTAAAAGCTATCATTAAGACTTACTTGGAAACAGGGGAACCGGTAGGCTCCAGAACGATTTCCAAGTACACTGACCTAAACCTAAGCAGTGCAACAATTCGTAATGAGATGGCAGACTTGGAGGAAATGGGTTATATTCTACAGCCTCATACTTCCGCAGGAAGAATTCCTTCAGATAAAGGGTATCGACTTTATGTAGATGCACTTATGGAGGATAAGATTCAGGAGATTGATGAAATTAAAAATCAATTGGATGAAAAGGCAGATAAAATAGATGTGCTGTTAAAGCAGGTAGCAAAGCTTTTGGCTGTTAATACCAACTATGCAACTTTAGTGTCAGCACCTCAGTATAAGCATAAAAAGGTTAAATTTATTCAGCTGACAGAGGTTGATATGAATCAACTACTTGTGATTATTGTCATTGACAGTAATGCAGTAAAGAATAAGATGATTCATACCATGAATCCAGTGGATAAGGAAATGATTCTAAAGTTGAATATAGTATTGAATTCCTTTTTGCAGGGCTTAGATTTAACAGAAATCAGCATGTCAATTATTCAAAAAATGAAGGATCAGGTTGGCGAATACAAAGATCTGGTTAGTGATATTCTAGATTCTGTGGCAGAGGCTCTTCAGGAGGATGAGGATCCACAGATTTATACTTCTGGGGCAACCAATATTCTAAAATATCCGGAACTGACAGATAAGAATCTTGCTTCAGATCTTCTTTATACTTTTGAAGAGAAGAAACAGCTGACAGATCTTATTAGTGATAAATTAGAGGATGAGAATCAGAGAGGTATCCAAGTATACATTGGAAATGAAACACCAATTCCTTCTATGCATGATTGTTCAGTTGTTACCGCAACCTATGAGATAGAGGAAGGTGTTTATGGAAAGATAGGCATTGTAGGTCCAAAACGAATGGATTACGAAAAAGTAGTCAGTACTCTGCAAACCTTAATGGTTCAGTTGGATGAGATATTTAAAAAGAAATAATGGATAATTAGGAGAAAGGTGGTTAAGTCGTGGGAGAAAAAGAACGAAATGAGGATGAAGTAATGAAGGATGAAAAAACTTCTGTTGATTTTGAAGAAGCACTGGAAGAAGCCCTGAATGAGGAAGACACTGCTGAGACTGAGAATATCGAGGCAGATGATACAGATGCTTCTGAACAGGAAGAAAAAGCGTCTTTAAAGAAAGAAGATGGTGAAGAAAAGAAATCCAAATCTTTATTTAAAAAGGATAAGAAAAAAGACAAAAAGGATCAACAATTAGAGGAATTAAATGATCGCTTGATTCGCAATATGGCAGAATTCGATAATTACAGAAAGCGTACTGAAAAAGAAAAATCAATGATGTTTGAATTAGGTGCCAAGGATATTATCGAAAAGATTCTACCAGTTATCGATAACTTTGAAAGAGGCTTAGCTTCTATAACTGAGGAAGAGAAGGAAAGTGGTTTTGCAAAGGGTGTGGAAGCTATTTATAAACAATTGCTACAAACCTTAGCGGATGTCGGTGTAAAACAGATTGAGGCTGTTGGACAGGAATTTAATCCAAATTTCCACAATGCAGTGATGCATATGGAGGATGAGGAATACGGTGAGAATGTTGTAGTAGAGGAATTCCAAAAGGGTTATATGTACCGAGAAACTGTAGTGCGTCACAGCATGGTGAAAGTAGCAAATTAAGATAGCATAATTATCGCACGATTCAACAAAATAATTAGTAGAAATTCAGTAAATTTAGGAGGAATATATTATGGGAAAAATAATTGGTATTGACTTAGGAACAACAAATTCATGTGTAGCCGTTATGGAAGGTGGCAAACCTGTTGTTATCGCTAACACAGAAGGTGCTAGAACAACTCCATCTGTAGTAGCCTTTACAAAGACTGGTGAAAGACTTGTTGGTGAACCAGCAAAACGTCAGGCTGTAACCAATTCAGATAAGACAATCTCTTCAATTAAGAGACATATGGGTACTGATTTTAAAGTAACCATCGATGATAAGAAGCATTCTCCACAAGAAATCTCAGCTATGATTCTTCAGAAATTAAAAGCAGATGCAGAAGGATATCTTGGAGAAAAGGTAACAGAAGCAGTTATTACTGTACCAGCTTATTTTAACGATGCACAGCGTCAGGCTACCAAGGATGCAGGTAAGATTGCAGGTTTAGATGTAAAACGTATTATCAACGAGCCAACCGCAGCAGCTCTTGCTTATGGTCTTGATAATGAGCATGAGCAGAAGATTATGGTATATGACCTTGGTGGTGGTACCTTTGATGTTTCCATTATCGAAATCGGTGACGGTGTTATCGAAGTATTAGCAACTAGCGGTGATAACAGACTTGGTGGCGATGACTTTGATGAGAAGATTGTTCGCTATATGATTGATACATTTAAACAACAGGAAGGCGTTGACTTATCTACAGATAAGATGGCACTTCAGAGATTAAAAGAAGCTGCAGAGAAAGCAAAGAAAGAATTATCCAGCGCAACCACAACCAACATTAACCTTCCTTTCATCACTGCAACTGCAGAGGGTCCAAAGCACTTTGATATGAACTTGACACGAGCTAAATTCGATGAATTGACTCATGACTTAGTAGAAAGAACAGCTACTCCAGTTCAAAATGCTCTTCGTGATGCAGGTATCACCTCTTCTGAGTTAGGTCAGGTGTTATTAGTTGGTGGTTCTACTAGAATCCCAGCTGTACAGGATAAAGTTAGATTGTTAACTGGTAAAGAGCCAAGTAAGAGCTTAAACCCAGACGAGTGTGTAGCAATCGGTGCTTCTGTTCAAGGTGGTAAATTAGCCGGTGATGCAGGTGCTGGAGATATCCTTCTTCTGGATGTTACCCCTCTTAGCTTATCCATTGAGACAATGGGTGGTGTAGCTACTAGATTAATCGAGAGAAATACTACGATTCCTACTAAGAAGAGTCAGGTATTCTCCACTGCAGCTGATAATCAGACTGCTGTAGATATTCATGTAGTACAAGGTGAAAGACAATTTGCCAGAGATAACAAATCTCTTGGACAATTTAGATTAGATGGTATTCCACCAGCAAGAAGAGGTGTGCCTCAAATCGAAGTTACCTTTGATATCGATGCAAACGGTATTGTAAATGTATCCGCTAAGGATCTTGGAACTGGTAAAGAACAGCACATTACAATTACAGCTGGCTCTAATATGAGCGATTCAGATATTGAAAAAGCAGTAAAAGAAGCAGCAGAGTACGAAGCTCAAGATAAGAAACGTAAAGAAGTAGTTGATACAAGAAATGATGCAGATGCTATGGTATTCCAGACAGAAAAGGCATTACAGGAAGTAGGCGATAAGCTTGCAGATGCAGATAAATCAACTGTAGAAGCAGATCTTGCTCATTTGAAAGAATTAGTCGAAAAATCCAACCCAGAGGTTATGTCCGAAGGTGAAGTAGAAGACTTAAAGGCTGCTAAGGAAAAATTAATGAATTCTGCTCAAGCATTATTCTCTAAGGTTTATGAGCAAGCTCAGGCAGCTGGTGCAGGCCCTGATATGGGTGGTGCTCAAAGTGCTGATGCAGGTGCAACTCCTCAGGATGACAACGTAGTAGATGGAGATTATAGAGAAGTATAATTAACAAGTATAATATTACTAGTAGCATTTTGTAACAAATCGTGTTATACTACCAGTTACTGTAGGAGATAGGCTGTCTGACCAGACGGCCTATCTTTCGGGCTACTAAAAAGAAGACCCTTTTAGGGAGTGTAATAGAGATAGATGAGCTGTTAATGAAAGGTGAAGGATATGGCAGACAAACGAGATTATTATGAGGTCCTAGGTGTGTCAAAGCAGGCTAGTGACGCAGAGCTGAAAAAAGCATATAGAGTATTGGCCAAAAAATATCATCCCGATACCAATCCAGGGGACAAAGAAGCAGAAGCAAAGTTTAAGGAAGCTAGTGAAGCCTATGCGGTTTTAAGTGATCCAGATAAGCGTAGACAATATGACCAATTCGGTCATGCTGCTTTTGAACGTGGCGGAGCTGGTGGAGCCGGAGGCTTTGATTTTAGCAATATGGATATGGGAGACATATTCGGTGATATCTTTGGGGACTTATTTGGTGGCGGAAGAAGCCGTCGTACTAGCAATGGTCCTATGAAGGGCGCTAATGTACGTACCAGCGTGTGTATTACATTTGAAGAAGCTTGCTTTGGTGTAGAGAAAGAATTGGACTTAAACTTAAAGGAAGAATGTGCAACTTGCCACGGAACCGGTGCAAAAGCCGGAACGAATCCAGAGACATGTCCAAAATGTCAGGGTAAAGGCCAGGTTGTATATACACAACAATCCTTCTTTGGCATGACTCAGAGTGTCCAGCCTTGTCCTGACTGTAACGGTAAAGGAAAGATTATTAAGGAAAAATGTAACGACTGTTATGGCACTGGATATATCAGTAGAAGAAAGAAAATCTCTGTCTCAATTCCAGCCGGAATTGACGATGGTCAGAGCATTCGTATCCAGGGTAAAGGTGAGCCAGGACAAAATGGTGGTCCAAGAGGTGACCTGTTAGTTGAAGTGATTGTTAGCAGACATCCTGTCTTTATTCGTCAGGATTATGATATCTTCTCCACTGTATCCATTTCTTTTGCACAAGCTGCATTAGGTGGAGATTTAAGGATTAAAACTGTAGATGGAGAAGTAATTTATACAGTAAAACCTGGAACTCAGACTGATACCAAGGTTCGGTTAAGAGGTAAAGGTGTACCTACTTTACGTAACAAGAACGTAAGAGGCGATCACTATGTAACTCTTGTTGTTAATGTTCCAACCAAGTTAACTCAAGAGCAGAAGGAATTACTGGAGAAATTTGATGAAGCCATGGGTGGCAGCGTGAATGCTCCAACTCCTGAGGAAGATACGAAAAAGAAAAAAGGATTTTTTAAGAAATAAATAATGTGAGATAAGGTTCTGTGTCTGGCTATGTGCTGGAGACAGGGCCTTTTTGTGTATTAATAGTGAGTTGCACTGGTTCGTCGTAATGCTATATATCTGTAAGTGATTCGGATTGGAGGAATGAACATGAAAAAGATTATGAT
>JAEYPA010000139.1 GCA_023411225.1 Bacillota bacterium | reverse complement strand
TCTCACACCTAGAGATATAGTTGTCGTGTCTTCTTAGGTATTCTGCCCCCCATTGGTTCAGATTATTTAAGATTGGAAGTAGCGATTGTCCCTCTGGAGTTAAGGAATACTCTACTCGAACGGGCATCTCATTGTATTGTTCTCTATGTACAAGTCCATATTCTTCTAAACTCTTTAAGGATTGTGCCAACATCATATTCGTTATATCCGGAATTTTTCGTCTAATCTCATTGTATCGAACCGGCTTTGCATCTTCCAGAATACAGATAATACTGCATTTCCATTTACCACCTACCATCTCATTTACTAATTTTAGCGGACAAATCGTCTCCACCATCTTTTCCTCCTAACCAGGTCATTTATTTCGTACCTACTCATAATAAACTGCGTTATTGTCTCTTTTTGGTATATGTGTAATACTAAATATAAACAGTATACTACTTTCATTTCCAATATAAAAGAGGAGGTAATAAATGAAAATAGCAGTAATTTATTATTCAAAAACAGGGAATACGAAGAAAATGGCAGAATACATTATAGAGGGGATCCGGTCTGTTGAGACTATGGAAGCGGAAGCGTTCTCTATCGCTCAGATCAATAATTCTTATGTAAAGGAATGTGCAGCTGTCATCATTGGCACGCCAACCTATTATGCTTCCTTAAGTGGTGCCATAAAAATGTGGCTAGATGAAATGCCTAATACGTATGATTGGTCGGGGAAACTGGCAGGGGCATTTGCTACAGCCGCTTATGCTCATGGAGGTGGAGATATTGCCATACAAAGTATTCTTTCTCATCTCTTAATTACTGGCGCCATAATCTATTCTGGCGGAGGTGCCTATGGTTTCCCTACTATTCACCTTGGACCAGTTGCCATTAATTCGGACCTTGAGAGCTACAGAGAACTCTTTACCTTGTATGGTCAGCGTTTTGCTATACAAACCAAAAAGCTGCAGTTTTGATAAGTTCAAACTGCAGCTCTCGTTTCTTCAAAAAGAACAACCTCTCCATGAGACCGTCCTTACTACTATTCGATATAAATACGAAGTATACCTTCATTCCCTCAATTTCTGGAAGATCTTTAAGGTTTTTTAAAGTACATCGGACAGAGACGATACTAACTGCCATTTTTGTCGTATAATTTCTTTACCTGAAGTGTTGATATCAAAACTTCCTTCTATGACAAACTGATACTTTGTTGAACTTTATAGTACGCTCATAATATGTACTATTTGCTTTTTTTTTCAATATTGATTGAAGAAGCAATAACATAGATAATCATAGAAATTATAATCAACATCACCACTAGACACAACCATTTGGTATCAAAAACATATTCGATAGCAAGAAGCACAAAAATAAAAACAATGAGTTCTCCTATATTCATAAAACCAACCTCCTTCAACTAATCTACATAATCAACCATGTTGATATTCCAATATATCATAAAACAGTAGATATATTGGTTTAGTTTCAAACATTATATTTACTTATCCATCTTTTATCTACTGTTTGAATCAAACTACCCCTTACTTATGGTACGGTTCTCCGTAACCCCACTAAGATAAAGTTTAATTATGACCTATAATGTCGTAATAATTTTTTACATATCATTACTGATTAATTGACTCTGTTCGTTAAAAAAAGTTTTATAACCTAACTGAACAAATATAATTACAGTCAATGCTACACTACCAAGTATTCCAAGCATAATAGCAATTTGATATTTGATAGCTGTAACTGGCGAAGTTCCGGACAGTATTTGTCCTGTCATCATGCCAGGTAAAAATACAATTCCCATCCCAAGCATGGAATTAATAGTCGGCAAGATTGCCGAATCAAATGCTTTGTCTACAATTTGTTTTGCCGCTATTTTTGGAGATGCTCCAAGCATTAAAGCTCCTTCAACTATATTTTTCTGCGTCTGCATTCCATCAACTAAACGGCTAACCCCCAATGAAATACCTGTCATAGAGTTTCCAATCAACATGCCTGCAAGTGAAATAACATAACGCGGGTCATACCAAGGAGATATTCTTACTACTATAAGTAGAAAATAAAATAGGCAGGAACTTGTACCCACAACCATTGATATTGCAATGATTTGCTTAAGCTTACTCGATAGTTTCATTTTCGTTCTTGTTATGATGTTATAAATTGAAAATATCAACATTGCAATTAATATCAACATCGTATATAAAGGAGATGGTGTATTAAAAACATACCCTAAAACATACCCCATAAGAATAAGCTGAATTGTCATTCTAACAGAAGAAATAAGTATCTCCTGTTCTCTTGGAATGCCTTTTAATTTAACGATAAACATAAGTACTAAAACGAAAACATAGGCTGCAGCCATTTGCCAAAATTGTAAATCGATTACACCATTCATATTCTACTACTCCTTTCCATTTACAACTTTGCCTTGTTGGATTTCTACTACATTATCTGAATAAATCTGTGCAACTTTTTTCGAATGAGTAACCATAATTAACGTTTTATGTAATTCCTTTGTATACGTTACTAATTTATCAATGATGATACGCTCTGTTTCCTCATCCAATGCTGAAGAGGGTTCATCCAGTAAAAAAACCTCCGGATCGATAAGGATAACTCTTCCTAATGCAAGTCTTTGTTTTTCACCACCAGATAACTTATCACTGTCCTCATCTAATTCTTTATTCAACTGAACCATACTTAGAATCTCTCCCAGTTTTGAATCATCTACTAATGACTTCTCTGAGAATTTCAAGCCTATTAGAAGATTATCTCTCACGGTTCCAGGAAAAATCACCGGCTGTTGTGGTAGCATAACTACCTTTCTTCTTAATTCTACAGAATCTATCGTATTTATTGGCTGGTTTCTATAAAAGATTTCCCCACTATCACAACTTACCAGTTTATTAAGAAGACGTAAAAGCGTAGATTTTCCACTTCCACTTTCCCCAACAATACAGGTAACTTTATTTTTTTCTATTTTTAGATCGTAAATGTCTAATATATGTTTATACTTCACTTTTTTAAGCCAAAACATTGAATTCATGTCCTCCATTAATCCTTAATCTCTTTAAATAATTCATATGCTTTCTTGCGTGCTTCTCCTAAAACTTCCTCTCCCAACTCAGTTATCTTATAATACTTTCTGACCTTTCCCTCAACTCTTCTTTCTTCTTTTTCAAGAAGTCTACTTCGTTCCATGCTGTGCAGTAGAGGGTATAATGTTCCCGGACTCATATCGTATCCATGCTCCATAAGTTCTTCTATCATCCATGCACCATAAAAAGGCTGTTTCTTTGCATGATGAAGTATATGAATTTGAATAAATCCAAGAAAAAATTTTCTCTGTATTTTGTCTTTTATTGCTAATCACCTCAATTGTATTTATATATCGTATTACAATATCGTTATACGATATATGGT
>JAEYPA010000069.1 GCA_023411225.1 Bacillota bacterium | reverse complement strand
GTGTTATCTTTTCTCCTGCGATAACATCAATAAGTAAAGATTTATAACCTTGTGCTTCTGTTAGCGCCCCTATAGATGTGCTAGATGTATCTCTATATCCATTGTCTAGGTTTAAGTTACCAATCTCGTTAGATAGATTGCTAATGTTTTCATCTACAGCGTCTAATCCGTGACCTAGGTTTGCTATCTTTGTATTTGTACCCTCTAAAAATATACTCTTTGGTATCTGCTTTAGTGCATTTCCGCTATTGACGTATACATTATCAGTATCAGCCATTGACTGTACTACTTGTACATCTGTTACTATATTTTTCATGTTTTACACTCCTATCATTAATTGGATTCCGTTGTTTCCTGATAGATGTTCTCCGTTTTCATTAACCAAAGTTTCTGCTGTTACAAGGCTAGTGTCTGTAATTAGATTTGGTAAGGTCGGTATGTAGCAATAAGGCTCTGTGTACTCTACTCCATCCGTGTTGACAATCTTAGTGCGACACCAGATATACTCACCTTGCATCCACTCTGGCTTTGTAGGTGTCCATATTCCGCCTATCTGCTCGTCTTTTGAGACCGACTGATAATACTCCGTAGACACTCCTACAAATGTAGGATTTGTGGATGTTACAAGGCTGATATTGTAGTTATCTCGCACGATAAGAGATTCTACTGACGACACTAAGGCAAAGACACCATCATGTAGGGTTGCATTGTGTATATCCATATCTACCACATCTGTTATTTCTGTTGTAAAGGTAAATGGATTTGGGCGCGTGGTAGCTGATTTCATTTTTGCTAAGGCTACATTGTACTGAGTATTGTCTAAGTCTAGGTCTTGGATGAGATAGTCTTTCATGTCGTAGCTGACGTGCCAACACTTAAAGTAAGTTACATTAACCAAGGTCTCTGAGTATCCCAGCCTAAATCCTTGCCAACTGCCACGATAATTTACGGCTACAATTCCAAAGGTGTCTAAGAGTGGTACTTGGTCGTGGAATAACTCTAGGTCTAAGTAAAAATCACCGTTTAAAACCTCATGTACTAAGGCTTTGTTAGGTGATAAAGTTAAGTCTCCATCTGAGGAAAAGTCCATGTCTGATTCTTTAAAAAGTTTAACTAAAGCCATCTTTTATTCACCGCCATTTCGACTTTGGATACTGTACCAGTCCACGAAATTGTATGTGTACCCGTAGGAAGTCTAAGATAGTCGCCTATCTTTTTACGATTAAGTTTTGCTGCGCCATTGTAGCAGTTATGTGTCATACCATCAACGGTAATAGAGGAAGGTACGGAAGTAATGGTAAAGATGTCAGCACCGTCTAGTTTGACAGTGACATTACCAGAGCCGTAGATTGTGAGTGTTGGTAGGCAATAATAATTGCCATCGTTGGTTATGGAAAATGGGGAAGTCTTGGTGATTACATCATTTGCTACGGCATACTTAAACGGCTGTATCTCAAATACGACTGTAGCTTGCCGAAACCTTAAAAGGCTTGTGTAGTCGGCTTGCTCTAATATCTTGGCTGTGTAAAATTTATCTGGCTCGCTAGAGATAATTAACTGACCGCTACCATCTAACCAGTCAATGATTTGGTCTATGTTGGATGGGTCCTTAATGCCGATACTTAGTGGCTTTGGATATGATGTATAGCCATCTTCCTTTATTTCTGTTCCATCCTTGCCGATGACATCATACTTACGATACTTTTTCGGAGGCTTAGTAATAGGAGGTAACTCCGTAAGAATTACCCCCATTGTGTCACTCGATATTCCCTTAAATATAAAATAACTCATGCTAAGGACCTCCTCATGTTGGAATCAACTACTTTTCCTAGTACTTTTCCATCTACTGAGATGGTTAAATCTTTTAAGGCTGATTTCATTTCTTCTCTAACCATGCCACGAATACCAACTTGGCTAGTGTTCTGCGTTCCACCATTGACATAATTTCCTGCAGTCATTGTACTTGACATACTGTTAAGTGATAGGTTGCTAAGATTTACGCTAGCTTTCTTAACTGCATTTCTTTGCTTTTCTAGACCTACTACAGCTCCTTCTCCGACCGATGAAAATATTTTTATAGCTTTTTTGGATGGTGAATTTACTTCAAGCGCATGTTGCATCGCGTATAAGACAGATGAGCAAAGACCTATTGCGGTTGTTCTTGTCTCGTTTCTGTATTTTTCAAGCCCACTATTTACACCTGCGCCAAGTGCTCCACCAAGATAGCCTCCAGTCTTGCTCCACAGAGACTTGTCTTTTTCGATTTTGGCTCTTACTTTGGCCTGCTCCTTTGTAATTTGGCCTCCCATATCTCCGACTGCTTTTACTGCTGCTGTGGAGATGGCTTGGTTCTTTTCTCTCCAAAGTTCTTGATACTTTTTCAACTCAGGCTTGGATAATTTTGCCAGAGCCTTAATCTCTCCTGCGGCTTGCGGTCCCATATCTCGCAATGCTTGTACAAAATCTTCACTACCAACTTTGGATATCTTGGTAAGGCTCTTTTGCCAATCCTTAAGTCCATCTACTTGACTATCTAGGTTCTTAAGAAGCTTCTTTCCAGATACTTTCGTCTTGTTTTCAAATGGATCGAATAAGCTCATCTGACCATGAATAGAATCGTAGGCTGCTTTGTATTGGTCGTGGTATGCGTCTTCTATTTTCTTTGCTGCTTCACTGGCTGTATCGGCAGAATCTTTTGTTGCATCACTTAACTCATCTGTCTTATTTATTGCAATTCCCTGCTTGTCTGCAAAGGTCTGTAGTTCTGTTGATAGGCCGTCATATGCAGATTGTGCTAATTCAACGGAATCTGTGCTATTATCAAATGCAGATTGTGCCTTTTCTTTTGCTACTGTCAAGTTATTTGTATTTGTAATTGCTTGTTCTACATCTGCATTGCATTGATCTATACTTGCGCTGTTATTTTTTGTGGCATTATCAAGCTTTCTACGTGCCTGTTCTTCTTCATTCTCTGCATCTTTCACTTTTTTCTTCGCATCTTTAAGATTGTTTTCTGCTACAGTTTGGTCTGTTGTTGCTTTTAGAAGGTTTTCCATAGCCGCTTTCTGCTTGTCATATGTGATGTCGTATAATGCTTGCTGCTTTTGTGCGTTTATTAAGTCTACAACTGCTGTCTTGGCCTTATTAAGTTGATGAGTGTTTTCATCAATTTTAAGGTTTAATTGTGGATATTTTTGATTTAACATATCTACAATAGTAGACATTCTCGCTTGTTCGGCTACTGTCAGCTTACTCTTATCCGATAAAGCATAAAGCTCATCTGCTAGTTTCTTAGAACTTTGGGTTTCGGCTTCGATAGACGAAACACCGCTTTTATATTCATCATGCAGTGCTTTTACGGATTGTTGCATCTCTTCTGCTTTTTGGTTTGATTCTTCTACCTTTTGATTAAATATCTCTGTTGCGTCATTGGTGTCCTTCATGCTCATGAGTAGTCCGCCTACGGCAACTGCAACACCGCCTACTACACCAACTAATAAGCCTAAACCGCCTATTCCACTCATTCCGCTAAGTAGTGCGCCGGCTGTTCCTGCGGCCGCTATTGCTGTTTTAAGTGCTATAAATGATGTAATTAACGCTTGCACCCCTGCTACTGCCTTGGTTAGTACTAGACCGGTGACAATACCAACTAAGATACTTTTTATTGTTGATCCGTTGGCTGCTATCCACTTAAATGCATCTATTAATCCTTGTACAGCACCTTTTACCATGTCGGCTATCTTATCGCCCATCTCATTTGCTTTGCCAGAGATATCTCCAAAAGCCTGCGTAAGCACTGGTGCTAATTGTGCGCCTATTTTTCGCTTTACAATTTCTATGGATTGCGTCATGCGCTGAAAAGCATCGTCTGTGTCTCCCAAGGCGGACAGCGTGTCTTTATCCATGATTGCGCCTACACTTTTTGCTTCACTTGCTAACTGTTTAAAGCCTGCGCTTCCTTTTTCAATGAGTGGATTAAGGTCTTGCGCCGACTTTCCAAACAATTGCATTGCGATTGAATCTGCTGTTGTTTCATCATCTATACTTCTCAGTGCATCAATACAGTCCCAAAATACTTCTTGTCCGTCTCTAAGGTTGCCGTTAGTATCCGTAACACTTACTCCCAATGCCTTGTAAGATTCAACAAAATTTTCTGAACCTCTCTGCGCATTTGTCATAGACTTGATATTTTTAGCCATGGACTTAGTCAATGTCTCTAAACTGACATCCATTAATTCTGACGCATAATTAAAGGCTTGCAGCTCATCTGTCGACACATGAGTTTGTGTTGACATTGTCATAATGTCGTCTGCGTAGGATGCCGCCCCGGTACCTAGTTCTACCAATCCAACAGCTAGGCTTTTTACTGTACTTGCCAAGGTTTTTATCCCTCCAATAATAGCTGCGCTAGTCAGATTTGCTCTTACTACATCTCCAAATCGTGTTGTGCTTTCCTCTGATTGCCTTACCTCTCTTCCGTATCGGTCGATGGATGTAGCGCATCCATCCGTACTTCTTTCGGCTTCGTCTAAATAACGGCTATTCTGCTCGATATCAGAGTTTAGAGTAAATAACTGCGCCTGTGCATCGTTCATGCGTGTTTCCCACGTCTGTAGTCGCTGAGAGGTCGCATTATACTGACCCTCGGCTTGCTCTAATGCTCTGCGATTCTGGTCAACTACTCTCTGTTGCTCTTCTAACTGGTCATTCGTGGTGGAGGTGTCGTTTTTCATCCGCTCAAGTTCTTGCTCGGCAGATGCTAGTTTCTCTCTCCATGTGCTTACATTTGTGGAGCATCTTTCAAGGTTAGTGTTAGCTGTTGCAAGTGCTGACCGGTATGTACTTAGGCTCTGGTTCTGCTGTTCTAGTTGGCGATTTAATACCTGCTGACGAGCACGTAAAGCCTCTGTGGTGTTCGCATTGTCTCTGTATTGAGCTGTAACCATACGCATCTCTGAGGATAATGTTCGTGTGGATGTGTTTATTTGGCTTAGTGCCTGCCTATACTCTCTCTCGCCCTCAAGGACTATCTTTCCACCTATTGTTCCTTTGTTTGCCATGCTTTCACCCCTTTTCTATACTCCAAATATGTCACAAAAACCTTGTGGCTCTTGGTATTGTCCGTTATATTTCAAGTGTGCTACAAATAATGCATCTATTGTTCTTGGTGTCATGCAATACAAAATTTCTGGTAACTTATATCCCAATACGGTAGTACCTCTATAAACCCAAATGATGGTATCTACCTTTTCATTAGGGTGTTGTACTTACTGGTGCATCTTGGTCTGCCCGTGGCGTTGAATCTACTATTGAACCGTTGATGCTATCTAGAATTTCTTCCATACGGTTGAATGTAAGCAAATCTCCGATTACCCATTCTGGAATTTCCTTTTCATCGGTTCCATTTTTGTAGTTGTTCCTACGGATGCAGTCATTGACCATTGCCCATATCAACCACCGTGTAACCTTATAAACCTGCTTATTGTCTTGAAGCAATGTATATACTTCATCAAAAGAAATATTGTATTTATCCTGGAATGTATCTATTAGGTTGAGGGTAGTTCCTACTTCGTATTCCTTACCGTCAAGCGTTATTTTCGTGAAATTGCTTAAATCTGTCATGGTATCCCTCCATTTGAAAAGGGGACCGTAGTCCCCTGTGATTATGCTGCCACTATGCCTGCTTTCCCTTTTAGGTATGTAACAGCTTCTGCTTCAGTTTCAAACTCGCCAACTTCTCTCCACTCACCAGTGTCAAGTCTTGAGATTGCTCCCTCAATCGTGGATGTTTTAAAATCTGCATTGTCGCCCTTGGTCTCAAAGCTGTCAGATGGCTCTCCGAATTTAACCTTTGGAAGCCATAGAGCTACATAAGACTTTACATTGTTCTTAACTCTAACTCCGTAGAATCCAAATCCAACATAAGGAGCTGTGTCCCCTGCCTTAGAAACCTGAATTTTTTTCTCTTCATCAAATTCATGTCCTAATAAGATAGATGATACTGATAAACCTAAATCGTCGACTTCAAAAGTCAATGTACCCTCTTTAAACGATGTGTCGGATTCTGCTAGTCCATCATCTGCATATAACTTGCCACTATAGTTATCAATCTTTACATCAGCCTTAACGGCCTTGGCGAAATTCATTCCACCGGTATAAGCTCCAGTCTCGCCTAATAAAGCATAAACTGGGTACTTTAATCCTATTTTTGCCATATTTTAACCCTCTTTCTGTTCTGTTTTTTGGCACTCGATTACCGTGTGCCGTAAGTTAGTGTCAGTCTCCAAGAATGTCTGTATGGAGATATTAAAAAAAGAGTTGGATTTCAGATATTTCCGAATCAACTCTTTATAGCTTAGATAATTACTGTATTCATTTTTCACTGGTGTGAATAAGTGAATTTGCATCCATACTGTCTCTGTTTGATTGTCGTTGTCTGCAAAGTCGCCTTCTCGTTCGTCTGCGTAATTAAAAGTGATGTAGGCAGGTGATGTACCTTCGTACTTGTCTGGACTTACTGGAATACCTACGGAATCTTTCATCTTTATTAATATTGGATTTACATTCATTCGCCACCCACCCTTCTGTTATAAACCTCTTGCATCTTGTCTAGGATTGCTTGTTCGCAATCGTTTTTAGCCTTTTGCATAAACGGTTTGGCGTCTTGATGGCTATTACCATACTCCAATTCAGCAGCCTTAAGCATATTTCTAACACCTTTGCTGTCTACTCCGTCAAAGGAGATATTGGCAATATAAGCGCCGTTCTTGGCCTTCTTTGCTTTTCTATGCTCAATATTCTTTAGCATTTCTCCTGTCTGATGTCTGACATTCTCTGGTAAGGTAGAGACAGACATTCTTGCAGACCTTACTATTGAATCTTTGTATTTTGCCTTGGCTGCGTTAATCATTTCCTCTGCGAGTTCGTCAGTAAGGTCTAGTCCGCTGAGAAAATCATCTGGTATGTCGAAACTAAACGATGCCATATCTCTACCTCCTTTGACAGGTTAGCTGAATTGTTTCTTTTTTTCTGTCGTGGAAGGTATCTTTTACCTCATAGACCTCATTGTCCTTGTCATCTACTAAAGAACCTTGCTTGTTATAGTTACAAGCCATGATTTCAATAACCTCATCAGCCGTATACCCTGATTGATTGGCGAGAGTTTTATCTGCTCTCTTTGCCGAAAGGAAGTTGGCAGGAATGCTTTCGCTATAAAGAGGCGTCTGTGTTACAATTCCGTTTTCATCAGTCACCTCATTGTATCCATTGACTAGTCTAATAGAATCAACCCACATCTGTAGCACCTTCTTCCAAACTTTCTAGCATTGCCAAATCCTCTATAGTAAGAAATTCTAGGTAGAATCTTAAATCTCGGTACATCTTAAGATATTTCTCTGTGTCGGTGCGGTCATTCCCTCGATAAGCCTTTACATAGCAAGTGAGTGCGTTTAAATACTCCTTGTTTTCGCTTTGCAGTACCTCTTTTAACACTCCTGCAGACATCAAATCTGCCTTTGCAGAGCTCATAAGGTCTTTGATTTCGTCATCAAAAACTGTTATGCTCTCGGCTATACCGCATCTTTTTTTAATTTTTGTAAGCATATATTCACCTACCTAATACAGCAAGAGGCTTTAAACCCCCTGCTGTTCCATAAATTCAGCTATTATATCAGCTTTTATTGATTTAGTAATGGTATACCCTAGTTCCACAGCCAGTGCCTTGATTTGAGCAATGGTCATGGATTCAAGGTCTGACTGTGTATATGTGTTAAGGGCATACCTTACTATTCCCCCAGGGTAACTTCTGCTTTAATAATTGCCTCAGGGTCTACAGTCTGAATATCAAGTCTTTCACGAACCTTAATTCCAGTCTGGTCCTTGTTCCAAAGGTCGCCTGCTTCTGTGGAAATCTCGATAGATAATGTTTCGCGATCAAAAATTGTAATTGCTTCTGCCAAGTCACCGCAGATGATAGGAGCTTTGCCGGATACGTTAGGCAGCACCTTGTCGGATACCTTAGTGATTGGATACTTACCAAACAATAACATTTGGGTAGCCTGTGTTGGATTAGGCTGTAAAACATATTTGCCATCTCCATCCTTTAACTTATCTAACCAGTTGAATCCACTTTGGTTAGTTACAACTTTAGAAGTTGTGGTGATAGCAGGGTCTAACTGTACGTTGAAGATATCTTTCAAATCATCAACACTAGCCACTGCTACTGCTTTGCCAGTAGTGATTTCATTAATCTTTGCAAGGATTAAGGCGTTTCTGGTAGCTTTAGCTTTCTTAGCAATCCACTTTCTAAGGTACCCTACGATATTTTCAGCAGTATCCTGTAAAAGTTCACGGCTCACCTTTAAGATGCCACCCTTTTTCTTAACCTTGTAAGCGATACTTTCGAACTGTGGCGTAGATACTTCTGGAAACTCCAATTCCTCTTCCACGTTATCAAAAGGTGTCTGATCTGCGTACTTCTCAATCACACGAGAGCCGCTTTCTGTAGCTACAGTTTCTACATTTACTAAAGTCTCAAGAGCATCATCAGAGCGTCTTAACTCCTTAATCTTAGTAGAGATATCCTTAGGAACAGTTAATCCACCATCTGCAGGTACTCCTTCTGTCATGGAGTTAAGGACTTCCATGTCTTCGGTCTTAGGTTGCTGCTTTCTCAAGCCTGCCTTTAATACGTTAACAAACGCATTGATTACGTTCTTAACCTTACCTTCTCCCTTGGCAGCCTTTAGAGTAGCTTCCTGTTGCTCCTCGTCTTCGAGGTCATAGAGTAAATCAAATTTGGCTTGAAGGTCTTTTAATTCCTCTTTTGCCTTAGCAGCTTCATCTAATTTATCCTCTTTTGCAAGGGCCTTTACTTCTTTTTTCTTAGCATTGATGCTGTCTAACAGCTTTCTCAATTCTTCGTTCATGGTTTATACCATCCTTTCGTTATGTTTGTTTTTGGATATTAAAAAAGGACTTTAGATTAAATCTAAGTCCTCTAATAATTGATTTTTAAGTTGTTCCTTCTTTCTTACTTCAAGTTGTTGCTTTGCAATTTCATTTTTTGCTCGTTCAATCTGTTCCTTACTAAGCATTGAATTTAGGCTATTGGAAAACGAATAGTCTTGGTTGTTATCTAAGAATAGAATTTCATCTACAAGCCCAAACTCTTTAGCTTCTTGAGCGGTCATCCATGTGGTTTTATCCATCATTTCAAGTACTTCTTCGGAACTTTTTCCTGTCTTTGCTATATACGCATTGGCAATAGATTGATTAGCCTTTTTTAACATTTCTGAGGCTTTATCCATTTCATGGTAGTCACCACTTGCCCCATAAATAGACACGTTATGAACCATAACTAGTGCGGTTGGAACCATTCTTGTCCTCCCTGCGGTTGCCACTACGCTTCCTGCACTTGCTGCTAAGGCTGTAATTGTGGTTTCTACCTCGCCCTTATACAGCTGTAGTGCTGCCAAAATATCAGATCCGGCAAATATATCTCCCCCGGGACTATTGATTTCTACCTCAATCTTTTCTCCATTTGCTTCATTTATGATGTCTTGAACGTCTTTGGGACATATTGCATCCATCTCATACCAGTCATATATTCGCTTTTCTTCGTTAGACACAATTACGCCTCTAATATCAATCTTTGGCACCGTTACCACTTCCTTTCTTATATTGCTCTCCTACTTGTTCCAACGGAATGATGTTTCCATTAGCGATTAATCTGTCTCCATAAGGGTCTTTTGCCTTATCGAGGTACTCTCTCGCTTCGTTTGGTGTGTATATGGAACCTTGCACATAATTTCTTAGCATTTCCGATTGAGTTTTACTGTCTGCCCTGAGAAGAACTTTTTCATTAAATTTAAAATAGAATCCATCATTGCGCTCTTTATCCGTAAGCAGTTTATAGTTGATTTCTTCTTCATACTGCTTTAAGATATAAAGCATTGTGTCCACTAAAAAAGAGAGCTGTTGGCTCTCCGAATTAGCATATGACGACTTCTCATAGTCATTGATTTGGTTTGGTTTTACTCCAAACGCTGCAGCAATCTGTAATGCAGTGTATTTCTTTAGGTCAAAGAACTGTGCATCTGTTAAATTGACGTTCAATGGTTGGAGTTGCATTCCTGCAGGTACTGGTACTATTCTTCCTGCGTTTTTTGCACCTGTAAGGTATTTCTCATACTTTTCTTGGAGTTTTTCAAGTCTTGTTTCTTCCAAGTCACCAGTGTATTGTAAAGCCATTGAAGCCGTCAGGCCTTGCTTATACAGATTGTTCATGAATGTTTGACTTTCAAGACCGCCCTCAACGGTAAGTTTGAGGATTTTTTGAACTGGTTCTCCACTAATTCCGTCAAATGATAGCCACGTTTTGAAGTGCATTACATCTTCTTGATTAAAGACGTATGTCTCGCCACTTCGTGAATCGTTGTACTGATAGTAGATTCTTCCGTTATCTCCAAAGACACCTTTATCGTCAATCAATAGTGACACACATTCACTCGGCATTGGCCATAAATCATAGAGTTCAATCTCTCCACCATACTTTTGCCTAACGAATTTTCTTCTTATCCAAACAAAGCCATTCCCTTTATGGTTTCGGTTGTTTTCAACCACTGTCCAAAAGGTTGTTGGTGTCATTTGTCGATTAGGCCTTGTACTTAACAACTCATAAGCCTTTGTGTTTTCTGCCTTAACTCTTCCTTCATCGGTGTTCTGGTAGTACTTAATAGGCAGTTTACCAAGTGTTTCAGATAGCATCTTAAGGCAAGTAAAGTATGTGACCTCACTTAATACATTCTTGCTATTTTGAGCAATGCCAAGCCATTCAAGAAATGAATCACTGTTTAAATCAGCAGACGGTCTTTCAATAATGTTAGCGTACTTTGCTATATTTCCCACTTTCTCACCTTCTTTCTAGAAATTTTCTAAGAATTTATCAACTATATCATTCATTTTTGATGTAAATTGATGATACATTGCTAGTTTATAACCACACAATAAGGCATCTACTGGGTCAATTTTCTTCGATGTGGCATCTTTATCTATCTTGATTAATCCTTGATTGGTCTTAACAACTGCATTACTCATAGCGTAGTTAAGCAAAGGGTTGTGTAAATAATATACTTCGCCTTCATATACTGCCTCTCTAAACCCTGCAGTACTCTCATTTAATGACTTATGGGATTGAAAAACTTCTTCTACGTCATATCCAACAAAAGATAGGTCCATCATTAATTTGCTTGCGTTTGCAGGGTCAAAACAGAGT
>JAEYPA010000062.1 GCA_023411225.1 Bacillota bacterium | reverse complement strand
ACGGTTACTGCTGCAACTATGATTGTATTCATATTATTGCCTAACCAGACAATAAAAATAGGTGCTAAAGCCGATTTAGGCAGGCTATTTAGAACCACCAAATAAGGCTCCAACACTCTGGATACTTTTTCATTCCACCAAAGCAGAACAGCTACTCCTATACCAATTATAAATACTAGGAAAAAACTAACTAAGGTTTCTGATAGTGTAACACCCATGTGATAAAAAATACTTCCATCTTCGGCCATTTCCAAAAAGGTGTTAACTACCCTTGAAGGACTGCTAAATACAAAATCATCCATTAGGCCGGTTCTTGTAGCAACCTCCCATAAGCTGATCAAAATTACTATAATGGCAATTTGATAGATTCGCACTATCCTCAACATCGACAGATATTTCTTAATGTATTCTTTTTGCGCCATCGAAACATTGGTATCTGAAATCATCAATTTTAACTTCCGATTATCTTTGCTCAAGGGCTATTTAACTCTTTCCATATCTGATTAAAATAAGAGGCAAACTCTGGCGCACTTCTTGCTCTTAACGGTGTCCTTATTCCATCCACACTCAGATTGATATCTACAACATTTTTTATCTCGGCCGGGCGATTGGAAAGTATATATACCCTATCTGCCATACTAATTGCTTCGGATATATCATGGGTAATTAAGATAGCCGTCTTCTTTTCTTTTTTTATTATCCCCCAAATATCATCAGCCACCTCTAGTCTCGTCTGATAATCTAGAGCAGAAAACGGTTCATCCAGTAGCAAGATGTCCGGTTCAAGTAATAAGGTACGAATTAAAGCTGCCCGCTGTCTCATGCCACCAGATAATTCAGATGGCTTAGCATTTTGAAACTTTACCAGGCCATAGGTGCTAAGCATCTGATTAATCATAATATAACTGCTTTCCGTCAGCTTATTCTGAATTTCTAAGCCTAAGGTAAGATTTTTTATGGTACTTCTCCATTCTAGCAAATGGTCTTTTTGCAACATATATCCAATGTTCTTTCCAGCCGACTTTGCATCCATATTATTGATTAATATATTACCACTGGTTGGTGTTAGCAAACCGGCTATTAAGGATAGTAATGTAGATTTGCCACAGCCACTTGGACCTACAAAGGCTACAAACTCTCCATCAAAGACCCGGAAACTTATGTCAGCGATAGCATCCGTTTCCCCTTTCAGACTATGATAGGAATAACTCAGGTGGTTGATATTAAGCATTTCCTTCATCGCAATTCCTCCACCATATATGGCTATATCATATTATATGAGTCTTCCTTTTATCCGTTCCCTATGGTTTCTCACTACTGTAAAATTTAGTATGTTTTTTTTCATTATTTATGCTATAATTATTTTGTATATACTAAGAAATCTATACTGATATATGTCATTTTATGTATGTATAATAGATTATATAATCATTTAAGGAGGTACTAAAACATGAAACATCTTCTTGTACATAATATACGCCCGGGTATGAAGATTGGAAAAGACGTTTATGGATCCAATAATTTGTTATTACTTCCTAGAGGTACTATGGTCACCAATCCAATCATCACCAATTTATTATTCCATGATGTGATTAGTGTTTTTATTGATGATACTGAACCAGTATCTGACAACAACCTAATGAACATAGAATCCTTACAAGAGGAAATTAATATTAAGGAGACGAAAGAATTTAAAATGTTTGAACGAAGACATAAAGAAACATTAGCCTGTGTTCAAGATGAGTTCAGTAATATAATAGATTCCAAAAGTCCTGTCGATACTGAAGTGTTATTTCTACAGGTAGCTAATTTATTTCCATCTGATATGTCCAACATCAGTTTGTTTGATATGTTGCATCATATGAGAGAGTACGATGATTCCACTTATGTACACTGTATTAGTGTTGCACTGATTTGTAATGCCTTTGGCAGATGGCTGCATCTTTCTCCAGATGAATTAAAAGTTCTAACCCTTTGCGGTTTGCTTCATGATATTGGAAAATTAAAGATTCCAAATGAGATAATAAAGAAGCCCGGAAAACTTTCGGACGAAGAATATGAGATTGTTAAAAAACATCCATATTTTGGGTATAAGATTTTAAGCAAACAGAAGAATTTGGACCCAAGAATTGCACAGGCTGCGTTGTTACACCACGAGCGATGTGACGGATATGGCTATCCTATGGGCTTTCACCGTTCCAGTATAGCCGACTATGCTCTTATTGTAGCTATCGCTGATGTATACGATGCAATGACCAGTGCAAGAGTTTACAGAGAACCACTTTGTCCTTTTACTGTAATCAAATACCTGGAAATAGAGAGCATGCAAAGATTTGATCCACTCTATTTTATGACCTTTAATGAACAGATTTTAACCAGCTATATCAATACCGAGGTTAAACTTAGCAATGGGAAAATTGCAAAGGTTGTTTACATAAATCGTAATGATTTGTCTCATCCAATTGTAAAGATTGGTAAGGAATGTATTGATCTATCCGTTAAAAAAGATATTGAGATAGTTGCTATGGTATAATGAAAATACATAGAGTTTGCCTTCAAAACATTCCTTAAAGTTGAATCGCATTATTGACATTTTATTTATCGTTTACATAATCCTGGAGGCTTCCTATTCTTTTGGAAGCCTCCAGGAACAATGACACTTATGGGTTTAATAACAAACTATAATTCCGCCATCATTAGCATAAAGAGTGCTAACTCCAGCAGTTCCGGTAATAATACAATCCTTAAATGGCAGTCTGGATAAAATCTCATTCTTCACAAATAATGCCCTCTCATAATTGTTACAATGAGCGATTCCTAAGATACGGCTGGTCACATCAAAAGCATCCTTTTCTATGATATCAGCCATTAACTTCAGTGCCTTCTTGATACCCCTTGTCTGATCCACTTTCACAATATCACCATCATTGGTAGCACCCATAACAGGCTTAATATTAAGTGCATTGGCTAAAATTGCCTTGATATTGGAAAGTCTTCCATTCTTACGAAGAGTTTCTAAGGATTCCAATACAAACTTAGTCTGTACCTCATCTCTGTACTTACGAGCTAAGGTCACTACATCAACAAATGATTTGCCAGCTGTAACTAATTCCCTTATCTTCATAACAATCAGTGTTTGTCCTACAGAGGCAGAACAACTGTTAATAATCTCTATATTCTTCGCTGGATGGTCCTCTAGGTATAGGCGTTTTGCTAACTCTGCGCTATTGTATGAACCACTTAAATTGGCTGATAAGGTTACCACGTAAACGTCTCCTTCACAGTCATATAGATTCATAAATGCTTCCGGAGCGGGGCAGGATGACTTAGTGCTTTTAGAGCTTTCATTTACCGCTTTGATAAATGCAGCCTGATCAAAAGTCTCATCATCTATATATTCAATTCCATCAACTTCCAATGTAAGAGGTACTAATTTTATATGCTCATCTTTCTTTAATTCTTCTGTTAAATCCGTACAACTATCTCCAATAATTCTGTAATTCATATTAACCCTCCAAAAAAATCTTTGTATGACGTGGCTTTCATTACTAGATATGATAGCATAATTTACGAAGTTTGAAAAGACATTTTTAACATTTTTTCAATTCTATTGTCATTTTTTTCTCACTCTAAATATTATTTTGTACTGATTTTATACTTCACTTACATATACTTTAAAAAAACGGAGGACTAGCATGGATCTATACCCTATTACGCTGGAGGATTGCCTTTGGGTGTACTACTCCTGGAATTTTATAACCGTTATAAACAATGGCGTAATCACTGCTTTTATTCGTGAAGATAGTACTGACTTTGATAATTAATAGAAAAGGTGTGTCACTCTATTGTGTGACACACCTTTTATTGTATGATGAAAACCACGCGATAGTCGCGTGGTTCTATAGGAGCTTTAGCGATGTATTCAGACAAAAAAACTCCTAATATGTATAATAAAAACGTGACCTGCCAGTTACGTAAATAAAAAACACA
>JAEYPA010000060.1 GCA_023411225.1 Bacillota bacterium | reverse complement strand
TCCTCCATTTAGATATAAAAAAAGCTCTCTCAATATTTAACGTTATATGGTTGCAAGCTACTCAGTTAATACCATAGAGGGCGCCAATAGCGCCTTCTTCTCCTCTAAAACACAATAGGTTGGTAAGATAGTGAAGTACCGCTGTTGTAAGATACAGAAATCCGTGTCTGATTGGTATCTATATAATGTCTATAGAACATTCCTATGTAGGCATTTCTATTCTTTTTTGTCTGGACATGTCAAAGAATCAGCTTATAGATCATAACAATCCCTCCATTATAAATCATAAGATGATATAATAAGCATAACTTTAATAAAATTCCGGACAAGGTAATACCTTTTTAGCTCACAATTCTTCTGTTTTCATAATATATTCTAATTTCACTAATGTATATTTAGAGAATTAATATATTTCTTTAATTCTGTTGTCGACTTACATCTAAAACAGGTATTATCTTCACCAAATACAATAATCAGTACGTAAAATAACCTTTTAAGATTAAAATAATCGTTTGAAATAATTGCATTTTCTTCATTTTCTAAATCTAGTTTACCATGCATTACATTATTTCTAATATTATCGTATAATTTCTCAAATTTTCCATTGAAATTACCATTAAAAATATTTACTTTAGTAATTTTATGACATACAATATTAAGCAATTTTGCAATTTCAATTCTATTTAATTCTTTATTTCCTTCTCTAAAAATATTATTAAGAACAATAAAATACTTGATAATTCTTTCTGATACATAGATCTCATTTGTAATATAATATATTTTTAAAGCAACTGAATTTAATCCCCTTTCATTTACTTTACTAAATTTTTGCTTTCTTAAATCTACTAGAGCATAACAAGATACAGGATAACTATATCTACTATTATAATAATCCCTTATTGCAATGCTTTTATCCATAAAAGTTACATATCCCATAGAAAACTGTTTTAACTTAGGAATGTTTATACCATTTATCGGAAATATAAACATATTATTACTCAATGGTTTAAGTATTGGTTGTATCGGTTTTTTTTCATAATTCCAAAAATTATACATTATACTTCTCCTTTTATATTATTTATAGAAGACCAAATCTTTTGACATTTCTAAAACATTCCTAAAAGTTGTAAGATGTCGCAATTTTTCTAAAATCTTTAATTACCCAACCAGTTTATAAAAAGAATATTGTTCTGTTATACTCATACTTTAAAATTCTGATTGTGTTATCATTACACATACCCCTTGCGAAATCATAAACATAGAAAATCTATGTGGCATTCGTACTATCTTGTCGCATTCTCGAATAGTTCCTTCCACTAGTGGTATAATAACTTCGCCTTTTCGGTCAAAATTCTCCAGTAATCCAAGACGACCAATATGACCCATACAATATTTTGTTCATACTGATTTGCCTCAATCCTAAATGGAATTGTATATATTTCTTTTATGTTCACTGCAAAGTTGAAGCCACCTCGCGACAAATCAATATAATTATAACTAAAACGGAAAATATCCTCTAAGTAAGGAGATTGAATTCCTATTGTGTCAAAGTTTTCTTTTGAATGCACACTCTCTATAAGATAGCATGATAAGTAACAAGTATTTCCTGTTGACCGTTCAACAAGAATAGTCAGTCTTTGTGGTACAAACCCGAATCCAAAATATTGTCCCGAGAGAATGTAATTGTTTTTATAGTTATATTCCTCTACAAAATCAGTTAATAATACATCATTAGTAAACAATTCCATTCTATATCCTTCAATCACAAATGGAATTCTACCGTCTCTGAATTGAATGAATCCTTTTATCATATGCCCTCCAATCGAAATACCATATGCTGCTATAAATTGTGGTATACACCAAGGCTGTTTAAGTCATCACAAAAAGATCTTGCAAGTGTTCCAATTATCTATTACACGATATAATTTACTTCATTGTATTTAACAAATTTGTATGTAATCTATGATTATATATCTCCATAGTATTCTTATCTGTTATTGTACCCGTTACTATACCCTTAATTTCATTTTGAAATGTACATGGATTTGTACAATATCATATAATGATAGTATAGAAAGAATGCACTTCAATTATTGAAATGCATTCATTTTGTATATACAAATTTATATTTGTTACTAAAGGCTCTTCGTCATATTTACTTGTAGGATCTTTTTTCCTTCAATCTTCATAGTATTGTTGTAGTAGTTATCCTTTCTTTTCTTTCAGCATTCCCAAACTGCATATGTAGAGTAGCGGATCGGCAATTTGATATATAACATCAATGGCTCTACTACTAAACAATCCCCCCTCTGCGCCAAATAGCAGCGAAAAGTTACTTATAACATATGTACCGACTCCACGTACTATAAACCAGGCACCTAGTATTAGGATACTTACTAGTATCACCGCATTTAATGTAAGGAGATTAAAAGTGTATAAAAGTAATACTATAATAAACACAACTCCTAATATAACTATAACAAACTCTCTTTTGGTTAAATATAGGGAATCATTAACTCGGAACAATATATTCGAGACAAAGTATAAAAAACATCTACAAGCAAGTAAACACGGAATCACTTTCCTCTTTTGAAAAATCATTAGTAAAATAATACTCAAAGGTATTATTACCTCTTCACAAACAGAAGTAATCTTAAAAATCCTTAAAGTGGTAATAGAGAGTCCAGGAAAGTCTTTGTTAGTAAGATAGCTTCGTATTTCAAGAATACATATAAGCGAAAATACTACAACAAGACAAAACATTACTTTCTGGAATCTACTTATTTTGGCCATATTTTAATATATGAGATAATATTTATACTCATATTTCCTTTCTATAGATTTCATTTATTATCAATGCTCTAATTTCTTCCATCTATTGAAAGATAGGAATTATCCACAGCTGGTACTTCGACTGATAAATCTTTGTTCTCCTTACTTGTAAATAAATAATGAGGCACCATATATTTTTGTTTACAACTTGAAGAATCACTATATAATCTTGTTTCAACTTGATCTAGTTGAACATATTCTTTCTAATCATTGTTTTGGAATACTGCAAAATTATTATTGTTTATAATATCTTCTTCTTTTGTAGGATATTATCACAATTGATATATTTTTTAATTAACTCAACAAATCCCCCTTTCTTATAAATATAATATAAATATAATTACCTCTTACGAGACTAATTGCTTTGTTAATATTTTTGTTATATTGCCATTTATTAGCAATTTTACAATATTGTACACCATTATTCTAAATAATGTCAATATAAAACCAAATTCCGCTTAACTACGTAAGAACGCAAATTACACATATTTACATAATACACAACTCCAGAATTTGAGTTCATATACATATAAACAAAGTAGAAAAAGATTGATTATTCTTAAGCTTATGCAGATTTTTATACTTTTATATAAGTTTCCTGAAAAGATAGCGTCTTCAGCATTTTATCTATTGTTACATACGGCAATTGTTATATGAAATATACGGTCCTCGATAGATTTTTAAACGCATCCTGAATATCCGTTGCTGGCTCAATGTCATACTCCTCTAGGAGATGACGGATGATATTGCGTTTGCCATTTGTAAGTTGTGTACAGGTTTCTTTTCTCTTACCATAATTAAAGGCCCCCTATGATTTATATTTTATCATAGAAGACCTTATAATACCTAATTTACAGAAAACTGAAACATATAAGACTATTTAACTTCTTATATATCTAGGGTATCCCCACAAGATAATATTTCGACATTACAATCTTTTACTTTGTTTTTAAATTCAATAGGATCAGTTTGAATAATATCAAAGGTGTTATAATGAACTGGTATTGCAGTTTTAGGTTTTATAAATTCAACAGCTAAAGCAGCATCATCAGCATCCATTGTATAATTACCTCCGATTGGAATGAATGCAACATCAATTTTCTCTTTCTGTAAAAGTTGCATTTCCATCGATAAACCCGTATCACCAGCATGATATATTTTTTTCCCTTCTGATTCTATTAAAAATCCACAAGGATTTCCAGTATAAACTGTTCCTGAATTGGTCTGTATGCCCGACCCATGTAGTGCAGGAATCATTTTTACAGTTCCAAAAGCAAAATATGCTTTACCACCAATATGCATAGGATGTATTTTGAGTCCAAATGTTGATAAATACCATCCCATTTCTACACAACACACAATCGTTGAATTGCATTTTTTGGCAATTTCTATGGTATCACCAAAATGATCATTATGCCCGTGTGTGATAAAAATATGTGTAATATCTTTTATATCTGAAATATCATATGTACATGCTGGGTTTTCTGTAATAAATGGATCGATTAATGCTTTTATATGTTCTCCTTCTATTAAAACTGCTGAATGGCTTAAATAATACAATTTCAATCTATAACACCTCCATAAATTTATCTTTCTTCTCCTAATTAACTTTCTCACAATAAAGATAACCTTTCACCTAATTCACTTCATAAAGATCGAACTGCGTATCTCTAGCGACTACCCTATATTCTGGAATATTTACTTCATTCGACACCAGTTGTCCATTGAAAGAAATGTTCGGGTAAACAACTTCTTTGTCGGCATCCTTTACACTATGGGTATGTCATTTGTTTATGAGTTTTATACATGATACGTGTGGCTG
>JAEYPA010000032.1 GCA_023411225.1 Bacillota bacterium | reverse complement strand
CGTATACAATGTGTAGTTTTTAAGGTATAAACCTTAAATAGCTAGTTTAAATTTTCCTCGATAGCTCAATGGTAGAGCACACGGCTGTTAACCGTGGGGTTGTTGGTTCGAGCCCAACTCGGGGAGTTTACTTTTCTAAAATTACTTTATATAATGTAAGGCTCTATGGTCAAGCGGTTAAGACACCGCCCTTTCACGGCGGTAACAGGGGTTCAAATCCCCTTAGAGTCATAGGTTTGATTTAATTGCATATTATAGTATATACTTTAATATAATATAATTGAATAAGGCGACATGGCCAAGTGGTAAGGCACGGGTCTGCAACACCCTCATCACCAGTTCAAATCTGGTTGTCGCCTCTCTTAGGAAGTCTCTAAACCTTTTAGAATAAGGGTTTAGAGATTTTTTTGTTCGAATAACTTGGTGCTGGTAGGTGCAAGCTGTTTATTCTTAACTGATGAAACCTCTCTTTCTCTTTAAGAACACTTTCATCTAGAATGCTAGTCGAAAATACGGCTTACATTTCTATTTGTCTCTGAACGTGGAGTGATATTGTCAAATACCTAAGGGTCATGGCAAGAGTTGTATTTCTGCATCCATTTGATATTTACAATAGAGTATGACTTCATTTTCTATCGCTAAAAGAGTATAATTTTAGTAATTGCAATTTCAGGTTGCGAGACTGCAACTATAAGTTGGTTGATACTATTGGGAAACACATTATACTTTAGATAAAATAAAAAGAAGAGAGGTAGACAATATGAGCTTTGCTGATAATCTACAGTCAATTAGAAAAGAAAGAAAGCTTTCGCAGGAGGAGTTAGCTGAAAAAATTGGTGTAAGTCGTCAAGCAATATCTAAATGGGAACAGGGTAACGGGTATCCGGAAACAGAAAAACTACTTATTTTAGCGCAAGAGTTGAATGTATCATTAGACTATTTAATGTTGGGGGAGACAGGAGACACCATAAGTGAAAAATCAATATCACAAAATGTAATTGTACCTACAGGGAAAATCACTATAAAATCATTTGATGGAAAATCAATTGTTAATTGCTATAAAGTTCTCGCTTCTCAGGTAATGTTTAAAGCAAGAACGGATGAACCACAATATTGGTTAATGGGTGTCAGCAATGGTGCGTTTTGGGGAGAGCAATCAATAGTACTTGGATGGTATGCGGATGAAGAAAAAATAAAAAAGGAAATGAATAATATTGCAGAAGCTATTAAAATGGGAGTTCCTGCATATGAATTAAAATATGCGTCAAACGTAAAAAATAGATTATTTAGAGTTAAAATTGATGAAGAATAATAAAAGAATATGACTTTTATGCAACATTGCTCAATACTCGGGTTAAGGGTATGCGTTGCCAAAAAGTAACCTCACTCACGAAGGTGAAATGGAAGTGTTTCTATGATGTATTTAGCAATATCTGGGAAGGATAAGATTATGAAAAAGAAGATCATAGTTGGAATAGTATTAGTTTTATTGATTGTGTTACTTATACCACTTCCTTTATATTACAAAGATGGAGGATCTGTTGAATACCATGCAGTTTTATATAGCGTTACAAGTTATCATGCTGAAAAGGTTGAAGGCGGTTTTGATACAGGGATTGAAGTTAAAATCTTTGGCAAAACGGTGTATGATAATACTACCTTTGATGATTAAATGAATACATAAACCTTAAGTGAATAGAACCCCTTTCTTCTCACTATATGTAGAATTGGATTATGGTCTGAAACCTACTAATCTTACATAAGGTTTAGGAGCTTGGAGAGCTGAAGTGTCGAAGACACTTTTCTATAGTTTGAAATGAGGTGACAGCCATGGATTGTATACGAGAAGTTACGCCCAATGATAAAGAATCAGTCTTTAAATTACTGGTAGCGTTAGAAGAAATGAATATTGATAAAAAGCAATTTTCAGATATTTTTGATTCTAATCTATTAAACCCTCAAGTTTTCTACTATGTTTATGAAAAAGAAAATGTAATTTTAGGTTTTATAAGTATACATGTGCAGAAATTATTACACCATACAGCTAATATAGCTGAGATTCAAGAATTTATAGTTGATGAAAGCATGAGATATCAAGGAATAGGGAAACGCTTATTTCAGAAAGCAAAGGAAGTAGCTGCCTATAATGATTGTCAGCAATTAGAAGTGTGTTGTAACAAGAAAAGAATATCTAGTCATAAATTCTATCAGTCACAAGGTATGACAAATAGCCATTACAAATTCTGTATAATTTACAGAAAATCTACACGTTGAGCATTTATTTTTTGATTAAAAATGTTATAATATAGATACTATATAGAGAAAGTTCCAGGTGAAAAGATTAACTTTATTCTAAAATACACATGACATGCAGACTATCTGTTGTCGGTAAAGATTATATAGAAATTCTTATTAGAGTTTTTATGATCAAAGTTCCTACTTGTATTAACATTCAGCTATGATAAACAGATGTCAGCATACAAAGAAAACCTTTGTGGCTGGCATTTTATTGTGAAGGAGATATAAAACAAGAAGTAGGTATAAGCGGCAATCTTACTATACCCACAAGTTAGGTGGTGCAGGGTGAATACAGAAATATTAAAAAGTATTATTCTTAACGTTGGCCTACTAGTTTTTATTGCTCAAATACTAGCTAGAATTCGTTTTGTAAAAAAGTACATCTTACACGATAGACATAAAGCGAAGGAACAGATTATTCTAATATGTCTATTTGGGGCGGTATGTGTAATATCAAATTATACTGGTTACCGTCTGGATGGAGCGTATGCCAATACTCGTGTGATTGGTGTCATGGCATCTGCCTATATCGGAGGACCTTGGGTTGGTATTGCAACAGCGACTATTGCCAGCTTACACCGATTTTTTATGGACATACACGGGCTGTCCACGATAGCATGTTCTATTTCTACGATGCTAAGTGGAGTTCTTGCCGCTATTTACTCAAAGAAAGTTAAAAAATTAAAATATGATAGTGTCCTGTTATTTAGCCTTACTTCTATTGCGGAGATGATAGAGATGGCCATTATTCTAATTGTTTCTAAACCACATAAGGATGCTTTACAACTTGTAAACAATATCGCACTACCTATGATATTTTTAAATTCTATCGGTATCGTGTTTTTTGTAGCAGTATTTAAATCTATCATAGTGGAACAGGAACTTGCAGTAGGAGAGAAGCTAAAATTAACCTTTGATATCACAAAGCACTGTATTCCATTGCTTCGATCTGGAGTTTATGATGAGACAAACTGCACTAAAATTGGAGATATTATTCGAGAACTCTACGAAAACCAAGGTGTGATATTTGCTGACACAAAGAAGATTCTTAGTTACAATGGAAAACTGGCTGGACGTGATTGGAAGGATAGGGATATTCCATCAATAGTAAAAAAGGTACTAGACGAAAATAGGGTATGCGTGGAGGAGAATGTAAAAGAAGGTGATGCTCTCTACGATGTGTTACAAAAGATGACGGCAATTGGAGCCCCACTGACGAAGAACGGACAACCATTTGGCTGTATGGTGATATTTATTCGAAATTATAAGATTTCATTTCAATCTGATATTGCCTTTATTGATGGCCTTAGTAATCTCTTTTCCCTTCAATATGAACTATCTGAAAAGGAGAAGCAACAGGAACTTCTTCAAAAGGCAGAATATCACTCTTTGCAATCGCAGATTAACCCACACTTTATATTTAATGCATTAAATACGATTAGTACTTTTTGTCGAGAGAAGCCAGATATGGCTAGAGAGCTTCTGATTGCACTAGCAACCTATTTTCGTAAATCGATACAGACTCAGAATACTTTTGTTAGTTTGTATGATGAGATTCAATATGTGAAAGCCTATTTACAGATTGAGAAAGCTAGATTTGATGAGCGTCTTGAGATAGAAATTAGCATACCACCTGACCTCGATTGTAAGATGCCGTGTCTTATACTACAACCTATTGTAGAAAATGCCGTGGTTCACGGTGCAATGAAGCGAAGACATGGGGTCGTAAAGATTATAGCAAAGGAAGTAGAGGATGAGATTATCATATCCATTATTGATAATGGATTTGGAATTGAGCAAAAGATTATTGATGCAATAATGAATAACACCATTGATAGTTCTCATATTGGATTATCCAATGTCCATAGAAGACTATGCTATACTTATGGAAAAGATCACGGATTAAGGATACAAAGTTCTTCAAAAGGTACAGAGATTAGTCTAATCATTCCCAAGTCAGAATATTAATTATACTTATTTTACATAAGTTGAAAAGATAAGGAGAAGATACAATGAGAATAGGTATTATTGATGATGAAAAGCCAGCAAGGAGTGAACTAATATATTTGATACATAATGTTATGTCAGAGGCAGAGATTATAGAAATGGCTAGCGGAGAAGAAGCTTTGGAACTTCTAGCAAAGGAACATTTTGATTTACTCTGTATTGATATTAACCTTGGAGATATTAGTGGAGTAACCCTTGCAACAACAGCCAGAAAGATGTTTCCTAAGATAGAAATCGTATTTGCTACAGCTTACAATAACTATGCGGAGACAGCATTCGAAGTAGAAGCAATGTATTACCTAATGAAACCGTTCTCTCAGGAGAAGGTTGATTATATGCTAAAGAGATACCAAAGCCGGCATAGTAAAAAAAGAGATGTGAGTGAAGAGACTGAGGATAACAAGAAACAGAAATTATCCAAGATTTCAATAAGTATTGATAAGAAAATAGTGATGATTGAGATATCATCCATAGTCTATCTAGAAGCTCAAAATCGAAGTTGCATGATATATACCAAAAATAAAATCTATGAGGATGGTAATCCATTAAGCTATTTTGAGGAAAAACTGAAATACAATTCATTCTTTCGAATTCAAAAGAGTTATCTTATCAATCTAAATTATCTGAAAGAAATGTTCCCATGGTATAACAATACTTACAGTGTTAGGATGGAGAATTATGAGGATAAGGTGCTTCCTGTTAGTCGACAACAAATCAAGCAATTAAAAAAAATACTAGGCATTTGACACGCAAATTTATACACTTTGCAACAAAAAACATACATTACACCCCAAAACTATATGCATAATTTATAATAAATGATAAAATTTAGTCGAAAAACGATATTAAATTTATCATAAAAAAGGAGGGTGCTGTATGCTAACTTTTATTATTGGTTTAGTATTACTTATTGGTGGAGGTCTAGTATATGGAAAGTTCTGTGAAAGAATATTTGGCCCAGATGACAGACAGACACCAGCAATTACAAAAGCCGATGGTGTAGACTATGTTGTCATGAAACCGTGGAAAAATATGCTGATTAACCTTTTGAACATTGCAGGTACTGGACCAATACTTGGAGCCATTCAAGGTATTTTGTTCGGACCAATTGCTTTTATCACCATTCCAATCGGCTGTGTTCTAGCAGGTGCCACACATGATTATTTTTCTGGTATGATCTCCATGCGAAATGGTGGTGCACAGATACCAAAGTTGATTACTAAGTTTATGGGTAAGGGTGCCAACAAGATATATAGCATAATCATTTGGATTCTTATGCTATTAACAGGGGTTGTATTTATCTATACTCCTGGAGACCTTATTGTAGGGGATATCCTTAAGATGGATATCAATGGAACAGCTATTTGGATTACTTATGCGTGTATTTTAGCATACTATGTAATTTCTACAATATTCCCTATCGATCAAATTATTGGTCGAATCTATCCGGTTTTTGGTGCAGTACTTATTATATCTGCAGTGGGAGTATTTGTTGGTATTATGGTGGACGGTGGAGCTAATTTGACCAACCTTACAACTGCAACTTTATTCAATCAACATCCTAGTGGAGTAAAGTTTATTCCGGTATTTTTTATTACTGTAGCATGTGGTATTATGTCTGGATTCCATGGAAGTCAGGTTACTTTGATTTCAAGAACTGTTAAGCACGAAAAAGAAGGACGTAAAACATTCTACTATATGATGATTGCAGAAGGCGTTATTGCAATGGTATGGGCTGCAGGTGCTATGATTATGTTTGGTAGAGGAACAGATATGAGCACAGGCTCAACTTCAATGGTTGGTATTATTTCAAGAGGTTTCATGGGCAGTATCGGAGGAATCTTTGCTATTGCAGGTGTTATTGTATTACCAATCACATCTGGAGATACAGCTTTTAGAGCTCTTCGTTTAATGATTGCTGAGCAGTTTAATATCGACCAAAAGACTTGGAGTAAACGTGTTGGATTGTCCCTAATCATTTTCATTCCTGCGATTGCAATTCTATTCTATGCCAAATCTTCACCTTCAGGCTTCAATATTTTATGGAGATACTTCGGTTTCACCAATCAGTTGGTAGCCACCTTTGCCCTTGCTATGATAGCAATCTATTTAAAAACAAGTGGGAAGAATCACTTGATTACATTAATTCCGGGTATGTTCTATACCTTCATTGTTACTAGCTATATCTGTCATGCCGACATTGGTTTTGGCCTTGAGGCAAGACTTGGTAGCCTCTTTAAAATAGCGCCAGAGAGTTATGCCATATCTTACGTAATAGGTGCAGTTGCTGCTATTCTTTATGGATGGGGAATTACAAAGATAGCAACAAAGAGAAAAGAGATAATTCTAAATACTAAATATGATTAAATCTGCAATATAGAAATAAGCAATCTCGAAAGAGTTTGCTTTCTATATAGATATCATAAAGACCTTTTATCGGGCTCTATGACAAGTGTTAGGGGGCGATGTGTTCTACATCCTCCCTAACGCTTGTGTTAGGGCTATTTTTGACTCATTGTCTAGGGCGACTTGCACAATTTGACATATATCAGCCTTATATTTCATGTAGTATTACATAGTAATATAGGCCACCATATGATAAGATTAACATATAAAACACCTATAAACATGGGCTTTAAAACAGTAAGACGGAGGTAATCCTATGCCAATCCATAGACTTTATTTTAAAGCAAGAAGTTGGGAATTTAATAAATCTTGTCCAGGGAATAAAGGGGAAAGATGTTTTATTAGCGGAATCTCTGGAGAATTAGAGGAAGTATTTTTAATTGGATCTAAGTCAAACAGTCGTACAGAAATAGTGTCTAAGCCTATGATGCTAGAAAAGAATAATCTGTATCGCTTCTGTTTCTGGTTGAAAGATGGAGAGAATGAAGAAGGCAGTGAAACCTGTCAACTTCAGGTTATTTTTGATGGAAAAAATGATCAGATCTATCAATATAAACTAAATCAGAACTATATCTCTCCTTTAAAGATTGTACATGGCTGGCGTCTTTATGACTTGCCCTTTGAGACCCGTAATAATAGTGTGACTCAGCTTAAGTTTGTGGTGGAACGCACTACTTTAACAATTATGCATGCATCGGATCCAGAAGACTATAAAAACCTATTGGATGATAGGCAAGTAGCTAGGGAAAATGAGAAGAACATAGGAATAGAACAAAGAATGAAGAAGAATCCTTTGGATATTGGCCTTTACACCTCAAGTAAAGAAAAGGAAATTAAGGCCACTTATATCTATCAGGAAATTATGAAAAAGTTGGATAATGGATGGGTCCAACAGCAAATAATAGATGATATAGTGAACCAGTTATGTGAACAAGTAAAGAAAGATATTAAAGTAGATAATCTGGTCAAAGAGTTTACAGACACCATTGACGTTCAAAAATTACAAAATGATATTATGAATGTCGTTAAAGAGCATATGAGGAAAGAAAAGTAACGAAAGAGCAGTAAGTATTGGAGGAACTGTAATGCGAGTTCTATTTGCTGAAGATGAAAATGATCTTAATCAAATTGTTACTAGGAAGCTTATTTCTGATGGCTACAGCGTGGATAGCTTTCTAAATGGCAGGGAAGCGCTGGAGGCACTGGATGTTGTAGACTATGATGTTATTATTCTAGATATTATGATGCCGGGAGCCGATGGGCTTGAAGTGCTCAGTGCACTGAGAAAGGCGGGTAAAACCACTCCTGTTTTATTTCTTACCGCACGGGATACCATAGCGGATAAGGTGAAAGGCTTGGATAGTGGAGCCAACGACTATTTGGTAAAACCATTTTCCTTTGAAGAACTAATGGCAAGAATCCGTGTCCTTACCAGAAGTTCATTTGGAATGGTACAAAATATCTTAACGGTTGGGAATCTGACTATGGATTGCGGAGCCCACATAGTCAAGCGAGGAAATCGGGAAATTACTCTTTCGTCCAAAGAATATGCGCTGTTGGAGTACTTAATGCATAACCAAGGGATTGTATTATCCAGGGAGAAAATAGAGAACCACATATGGAATTTTGAATATGAAGGCGGTACTAATGTAGTAGATGTTTATATCAGATACTTAAGAAAAAAAATAGATGATGGTTATGATAGTAAATTAATTCATACTGTAAGAGGAACCGGATATGTTTTGCGGGAGGAGAAATGAGACAACTTTCGATACGTTTAAAAATGACGCTTTGGTTTGCCACTGTCTCTATTATTATTGTGGCGGTAACCTATGCCATAGTAGTATCTGCAAGCAACTCTGTCATGCAGAAAACCATACAGGATAATCTGATTGAAACAGTGGAAAACAATGTAGATGAAGTGGAGTATTATAATTCGATGGAGGAAGCTGAGGATGATCAGGATGGCGATCAATATATCGTATATGGTGGAGGCGTTTTAGAGATAGATGACGATTTCTTAGATCAAGTAAATGGCATATCTACTTCCTTATATCTTGAGGATAATGCCTTATTATATGGAGCAAATCCTATCGCAAGGGAGATAGCCCATGTCTCGTATATTAACTCAAAGTTGCAGAAGCAAAATATCGGTGGGACTACTTGGTATATCTATGACCGTAAGCTGAACGGAAATGGGTTGGGTGGACTGTGGCTCAGAGGGGTGGTATCTTCGGAGCAGGGGACATACCAACTTTCTTCAATTATTCGTACGTCATTGATTCTAATGCCTATTATAATGGCATTTGGAATACTAGGGGGTTACCTGATTGCAGGAAAAACCCTTCGACCAATTAAAAAGATAACGGAAACAGCAGCTCAGATTGGACAGGGAAAGGATTTAAAGAGGCGTATAAATCTAGGTGATGGAAAGGATGAGGTGCATCAACTGGCATCTACCTTTGATGAGATGTTCAATCGACTGGACAGTTCCTTTGAAGCAGAGCGTCGTTTTACTTCAGATGCCTCCCATGAACTTCGTACCCCAATGTCCGTAATTATGGCACAATGTGAATTTTATTTAGAAAAAGAGCGAAGTCCAGAGGAGTATCAGGAAGCATTACAGGTAATTAGACGTCAGGGCAGAAAGATGTCCAGGTTGATAGATGACATGCTTATCTTTACAAGACTGGAGCGTAAGGCAGAAAGCTATGCTATGGAACCAATTAACCTTTCTGAGTTGGTAGCATTTGTGTGCCAGGATATGGCTTATATATCAGAAAAAAATATATCGCTTCAGTATCAGGTACAGCCTGATATCTCTATAAAGGGAAATTATGATCTCCTTACCAGACTTCTCACTAATCTATTAACTAACGCTTATCGCTATGGTCGGGAAAATGGGCATATTATGGTTACTTTGATAGAAGATAGTAAGATAAGGCTTGTGGTAGAGGATGATGGGATTGGTATTGCACCAGAAGAAATAGATAAGATTTTTGAACGGTTTTATCAGGTTGATCGGTCCCGTTCCAATGTCGGAACGGGATTGGGATTAGCTATGGTACGTGAAATAGCAGAGCTTCATAATGGAGATATTGCTGTAGAAAGTGTATTAGGAAGAGGAAGCAAATTTACATTTACGACATAAAATATTATATTCACTAATGTTCCTTTAATATTCGACATATATACTACGGGTATAAAAGATGAAAGGAGCAAATCACAATGAAAATAAAAAAATTATTTGAAACACCAAAAAAAGCAGTAGTAACCTCCTTATGTTTCATTGCAGCAGTAGGAGTAATCGGAAGTGGATCTCTGTTTGCCGTAGAAGTTATGGCAGAAAATAAGGCAATAGGCAAAGTTGAAGCAGAAAAGATAGCCTTAAAAGATGCAAATCTTATTGACAGCCAAGTAAGAATGGAACGAACAGAGTTTGAATATGAAAATGGACAATATGTATATGATGTAGAATTTACTACCAATGAAAAGGAGTATGACTATTGGATTGACGCCTATGAAGGCAGAGTAGTGTATAAAGAAGTAGAAGCTGCTGACGACCGTCTACAGCCTACAACAAAGCCAGAGGTTACCATAAAGCCACATGCCGTAGCAGAAACCGTTCCAACAGTAAATCCACAGGTTACAACAGAATCGAAAGCTACAACTCATGAAAAGAGAAACGAGAAAGAAGCCATGACAGCTAGCAAGGCCAGATCTAAGGCTTTAGCTGATGCAGGTCTTACTTCTGATAAAGTAACTTTTACTAAAACTGAATTGGATAAAGAAAATGACATTCTAGTATATGACATAGAATTCTATTCTTCTACTAGAGAATATGAGTATGAGATGAATGCTTATAATGGAAAAGTCCTAAGTAAGAGTTCTGAAGAATTACCTTCCAAGCTAGATAGTACAGACACTTATATTGGGGTGGATAAAGCCAAAGCTATCGCTGTAAAACATGCCGGACGTAAACTCTCAGAGGTAAGATTTACAAAAGCTAAGCTTGAGAATGACCATGGAGAAGTAGAATATGAGATAGAGTTTTATTACAATAATTTAGAATATGAGTATACAATCGATGCATCTAAAGGAACAGTATTAGATTTTGAAACCGAGGAAGATGACTAGAAGGAATGAGAAACTTATCTCATGACGGAGAACAATTTTGCATCCCGAAATTGTTGCAGAGAACTTAAAGCAACAATTTCGGGATGTCTTTTTTACTTGGAATCTAGTACCTAATTCACGGTAGGATAGTAGATTCTTTCATACTCCTCAATTGGCATTGGCTTAGCAAATAAAAAGCCCTGTGCAATGTCACAGTTTATAGAGTTCAAGAAATCAGCTTGTTCTTGTGTCTCAACACCCTCTGACACTATGGTCATATGTAGATCTTGAGCCATACGTACGATATTGGTGATAACGATACGCTCTCGTTCCGTAGAAGTTCCCTGTTGGAAGAAATCCTTATCCAGCTTCAGTTCATCAAATGGCAGTGTACGAAGTAGATTTAAGGAAGACAAACCAGAGCCGAAATCATCCATACTGATAATAAAGCCCATATTGTGGAGCTGGAACAATATGGAGAACATATAACTTGAGTTTTCCTGTAGAGCACTTTCTGTTAACTCTAATTCCAGATAGTGAGTTGGAATCTGATATTTGTCTACAATCTCCTTTAATTTCGTAAGGATCTCATTGTTATTCAGATGAAGTCTTGACATGTTGACTGAGACAGGATATACCTTTTGATTAGCATTAAGCATTCTTCGAATATGTTTACAGGTTTGCTCAAATACATAATAATCCAATTTGATAATAAACTGATTTTCCTCAAATATAGGGATAAAATCATTAGGTGGCATCAAACCTTTCGTTGGATGTTGCCAACGAACTAAGGCTTCTGCGCCACAGATCTGCCTACTACCCAAATAAACTTTAGGCTGCAAATATACTAAAAATTCATCGTTAGCTATGGATATATCCATGATATCTTCAATCTCTCGTTGCTTCACAAGGTCACTTTTCATAGCTTCGTTAAAGAAAGCATAACGTGATTTGTGCCGGTTGGTGATACTCTTTCTTGCGATGTTTGCACGATCTATGATGACCGAGAGATTGCGACCGTCATTAACTGGACATAAACCAATAATAATAGAAACACGGTAGTTTTCGCTTTCGGTTTTTGGAATCTGGTTCATCATATCATGGAGCAAACGCATTTTTCCCAAAAAGTGCTTTGGGTTATTGTAGTTGAATAACCCGATAAACTTATCCGCAGTTACCCTGCCAAAACACTCGTCATGATCGGTAATAGAGTTTAGGGCATTGGTGAATTCAATCAATAAACGATCCCCTTCACTATAGCCATACGTATCATTAAACAGCTTAAATTTATCAATATCTGAGTAAAATAGGACATAATCTGTATTTGGATTGTTGTAAATCAATCGGGTAGCGTCCTCAGAAAAAGCAGTCAGATTCCTGGCATTAGTAAGAGGATCGATACGTTGTAGTTTATGAGCCTTAGCCTGTGCCCTGATATTAAAGATATATCCACCTAGAATCTTGGTGATTAGAGAAATGGAATCCACCTCTGAATCCGTCCATATCCTCTCACTATCTGCATAGGTAAAGGCAATATATCCAAGTGGTTGGCCATTATTGTTGATACCACATTCTAAAAATCCCGTAATCAAATATTGTCGTAAGGAATCTGCCAAATCGGGACATATTTCCTGAAGTTCTGATATGGAGTTACTATAATAGATATTATTGTGATTGCTATTATATAGGTCCATTGCCTGGATAGCTACGGCCGGAATTTGGAAGTCTTCAGGCATATCAATTCCAGAGTCCATACTCCATGTATATGTAAAAATTCCGTTAGAATTTACTTCACTTTTTTCAATAACTGCAATATAACAGAGGTCATAATATGAGCCGATAATACCTAATATCATATTAATTGAGGACTCCATATCTCTGGCATCAAAAAGTATCTCAACTGTATTGGTAATAAGGGAGGAGTCAATAATACTTTGATCCATAGGTTGATAATTATTTCTCGTTCGAATTTCATCAGAAACCACGTTATAGTCTGTGTAATCCATATAAGTACTGTTATATAAATTAACATTGTTAGAACCATGACTTTTAGAGTAAGCCAAAGCTGTACTAGCCTTACTTAACAGGGTTGATGTTTTGGTGCCGTCACTAGGATAAAGGGAAAGTCCCACGTTTCCACTAATGTGAGTGTTCTCATCCTGTTTTTTAAAAGTCTCCTGAAGAATATTAAGTAAGTTCCGCCCCTGTTCTATGGCATAGGATGCAGAAGAAATATCGGACAGATAGATTAGAAAACAATCACCACCTACACGAGACAGCACATTACCTTCTGATTTATACTGTTTAGACAGACGGGCGGCCAATTCTACCAGCAAAGCGTCGCCAAATACATAACCATAGGTATTATTGATTTGTTTAAAATTATCAATATCCATTATAAGCAGAGCGTGGATTCTTGACTCAGACTCTCCAGCTATTAAAGAAGCTATCTTTGCTTCTGCCGTTTTTCGGTTATATAGTTTGGTTAATGAATCCAATTCCCTAGAGGCCTTGATCTGCTCCAAGGTGCGTTTTTCAGCATCAATATTTATGCACTGCCCGATTACAAGAAGAGGGTGATTGTCATTGTCCCTGATAGCAGTGGCTGTGATTTCAAACCACTTATAGCTTCCGGTAATGTCCTTAGCACGGATTTCTGTCGTACAGCCATCGCACCCATCAACTAAATTCCTATAGAATTTATAGAAGGTTTCCAGATCATCTTCGAAAATAAGTTCAGTATCTTTTATAAAATCACGAAAATGCTCTGTAATAGCCAATGGTGTCATAATACCTTGGTCTGGATCGGATTTTGTTAGGGTATCAGTTCTAATGTCATATTCCCATAGAACGCCATTTGTCAGTTCAAAAGCTGTTTCATAGCAGGCCCTCTCCAATAGCAGACGGCTGGTGTTTTTATTATTTCGCAGGCTAATAAAGCTTTGTACAACTAGGATAATAAAGAGCAACACAGCTACAATGCCAATGATTTGATTACACAATTTACGGGTAGCAGTACTGAGAATAGAAATATGGTTTATAGCATCCTCTTCTTGACAAATACTAACAATAAACCAATTGTTTACATTACATGGGGCGTAGTGAAGATAGTATTTTTGCCCGTTTATAAAAACCACCATAATGTTAGATTTATTGTTGGCAAAGTCATCTTTAATTGTATTAATAGTAACATTGGATGGAAGCTTATAACTCTCAAATGCCTGATCCAATGTATAGTATGTGCTCATAGGTGTCAATAGTTCTAGATTTTGTCCTACAATATAGGAATTAAAATCACCATTCGTAGGTGAGATCAGTATTTGTCTTTGGAAATAATCCAAAGAGTAGGAGGTATATAGCAATCCAGCTATATTTTTTTCTTTATAAATAGGAACAGAGATAGACAGTCTGACAGCATTATTTTCATGGATAATTGAGATAGTCTGTCCAGCCAGGTAATTATTTAAAAGTACTTTTTCAAAACTAGATAATTTCTTATTTCTAGATAAGTCAGTCAAAGAACTGGAGTAAATAAAATGAGCATTTTCCAGGGAAGAGGTGACTTTATAATTAGAGATAAGCTGTTTTAGTGTTTGATTGTCAGGGACCTTACCATTTTCGGTCAGTCTTTCACTGATGTATGACAGGTCGTCAGAAATCTGTTGTAAAGATAGTTTTAGATTACTGCTGGCATAATTACAATCCCTGCCTAAAGTTTCTTCCACCTGAGAATCTATAGCCTTTGTTAACTTATTATTATAATAGTTAATGCTTAAAAAAATAGCCATCATTGTGACGAAGAAGATAAATATACTGGCGTATATAATATTGCTGGATTTAAATTTAGTCAAGAGAAGTCCTCCTTAGTTTAAAACGACAATAGTGGTATAATTTGTATCGGCATTTTTAATAATAAATTTAGGCTTGCACTTTAATACCATATATGTTATAGTTGATATAGAACAAATATGAAAACGAAGTAGAAAGAGGGGTCTGATATGAATATAAATAAATTTACTCAAAAGTCCATGGAGGCAGTCCAGGCATGCGAGAAAATAGCATATGAGTATGGGAATCAAGAGATTACTCAGGAACATTTTCTATATAGTCTGCTGACCATAGAAGACAGCTTGATTAAGAAGTTGATTACCAAAATGGGAATTAATGCTGATGTATTTACCCAGGCCGTAAAGACAGTCATTGAAAAGAAACCGAAGGTAAGTGGTAGTAGTCAGGTCTATATCAGTAATGATTTGAACAAAGTTCTGATTTATGCTGAGGACGAGGCAAAGAGGATGGGAGACGAGTATGTCTCTGTGGAACATTTATTTTTAAGTCTGATCAAGCAACCAGGACGTGACATGAAGGAGTTATTAAAGCAATTTAATATTAGTCGTGATAGTTTTCTGAAAGTACTTTCTTCTGTACGTGGCAATCAGAAGATTACCTCCGACAATCCAGAGGACACCTATGATACCCTTACTAAATATGGGTATGATTTGGTGGAAAGGGCAAGGGATCAGAAGCTAGATCCAGTCATTGGACGTGATTCAGAGATTCGTGATGTGGTTCGTATCCTTTCCCGTAAAACCAAGAACAATCCGGTACTCATTGGAGAACCGGGCGTAGGTAAGACTGCTGTTGTAGAGGGACTGGCACAGAGAATCGTTCGGAGAGATGTACCTGAGGCCTTAAAAGATAAGAAGATATTTGCCTTAGATATGGGTGCTTTGGTGGCCGGAGCCAAGTATCGTGGCGAATTTGAAGAGCGTCTGAAGGCAGTATTGGAAGAGGTTAAAAAAAGTGAAGGGAAGATTATACTCTTTATAGATGAGCTTCATCTGATTGTGGGGGCTGGAAAGACAGACGGGGCCATGGATGCTGGTAATATGTTAAAGCCTATGTTAGCCAGAGGAGAGCTCCACTGTATCGGTGCTACCACGCTCAATGAATATCGTCAGTATATTGAAAAGGATGCCGCCCTGGAACGTAGATTCCAACCGGTATTAGTAGATGAGCCTACGGTAGAAGATACCATTTCCATTCTAAGAGGACTGAAAGAACGCTATGAGGTTTTTCATGGTGTAAAGATTACTGACTCCGCTTTGGTTTCAGCGGCTACGCTATCCCATCGATATATATCGGATCGTTTTCTGCCAGATAAGGCAATAGATCTAGTAGATGAAGCCTGTGCTCTGATTAAGACCGAACTTGACTCTATGCCAACAGAGCTAGATGATATTGGACGTCACATTATGCAGCTTGAGATTGAAGAAGCTGCGTTAAAGAAGGAAGACGACCACTTGAGCAAAGAACGGCTTGCCAACCTTCAGAAGGAGTTAGCAGAGCTTCGTGATGAATTTAATGTGGCTAAGGCCAAATGGGATGCCGAGAAGGCTAGTGTAGAGAAAGTCCAGAAGTTAAAGGAAGAGATGGAAGCTGTTCATAATGAGATTCAGATGGCTCAGAGAGAGTATGATTTGAACCGGGCAGCAGAGTTACAATATGGTAAGCTTCCTGCACTGGAGAAACAGCTTGCAATGGAAGAGGAACGAGTGCGTAGGGAAGAACACACTCTGGTCCATGAAAATGTCAGTGAAGAAGAGATAGCCAGAATTATTTCCAAATGGACAGGAATTCCTGTTGCCAAACTGACGGAAGGTGAACGGAATAAGACACTCCATCTGGCAGATGCTCTGCACAAACGTGTTATTGGACAGGACGAAGGAGTGGAGAAGGTCACAGAGGCTATTCTTCGTTCCAAAGCTGGCATCAAGGACCCTATGAAACCAATAGGTTCCTTCCTATTCCTTGGACCAACTGGTGTAGGTAAAACAGAGTTAGCCAAAGCCTTGGCAGCTAATTTATTTGATGATGAGAATAACATGGTTCGAATCGACATGAGTGAGTATATGGAGAAGCATTCTGTCTCCCGTCTGATTGGAGCACCTCCTGGATATGTAGGTTATGAGGAAGGTGGCCAGCTGACAGAAGCAGTTCGTAGAAAACCTTACTCTGTAGTCCTCTTTGACGAGGTGGAGAAAGCCCATCCAGATGTATTTAACGTGCTTCTTCAGGTGCTGGATGATGGTCGTGTCACAGATTCTCAGGGAAGAACAGTAGACTTTAAGAATACCATTCTAATTATGACCTCCAACATAGGTTCTAGCTATCTGTTAGAGGGTATCGAAGCCAATGGAGAAATTGCTATGGGAGCAGAAAAGATGGTAATGAATGACCTTAGAACTCATTTTAGGCCGGAATTTCTGAATCGTTTAGATGAGATCATATTATTTAAACCGTTGTCAAAGGACAATATTACAGGAATCATTGATCTGCTTTTGGCTAACCTGAATCAACGATTGGTGGATAAGGAGCTTTCTGTGGAGTTGACACCGGCTGCTAAACAGTATGTGGTGGATAGTGCTTACGATCCTGTTTATGGCGCAAGGCCATTAAAGAGGTTCCTGACGAAAAATGTGGAAACTCTGACGGCTAGATTGATTCTCAGTGGAGAACTCAGTATGGGAGAGACGGTTGTAATTGATTATGATGGAAGCAATCTGGTATCATCAGTGAAACAAAATGTACAGGTAGTATAGTGTTACTGGAATGGGATTGCAATGAAGTGGATTGCAATCCCATACTAGTTCCTTCTTATTAAAGTGCATTCTTTAAAAAGTATTCTCTTGACAAAGACAAAAGTACTGTGTATACTAGCCTAGTGGCTATTTTATAGATATTTGAGTAATGTATAGATGAATAATCGAATCTTATTTTGAACAAATAGAAAATAAGGAAGATGTCAGCTCTTAGTCGAATGGCTAAGGGTTTTTTCTTGCCTGAGAATTTCTACGGATTTCCAGACAATAAAAAGGTTTTCTACAATTTAAAAAATTTGGTTATACTATGTAATAGCCTTAAGAACAGATATTACGTGGGACTTATAGATAGAGAAAAATAACATATTATGAAAGGATTATTTAATGGAAACAATTAGATTTGAAGAGTTACAAATAGATAATGCCATTTTACGAGCAGTCGTAGATATGGGGTTCGAACAGGCAAGTCCTATTCAAGCTCAGGCGATTCCAGCTGTTTTAGCAGGAGAAGACATTATCGGACAAGCACAGACTGGGACAGGCAAGACAGCAGCTTTTGGTATTCCAATGTTACAGAAGGTGGATCCAAAGAACAAGCGTCTGCAAGCTATCGTATTATGCCCAACCAGAGAGTTGGCAATCCAAGTGTCTGAAGAGATACGCAACCTTGGCAAATACATGCATGGAGTAAAGGTACTTCCGGTATATGGAGGACAGGATATTACAAAGCAGATCCGTTCCTTAAAAGCGGGAGCTCAGATAGTTGTAGGAACTCCTGGTCGTGTTATGGACCATATGAGAAGAAAGACCGTAAAATTTGAACAGGTCAATATGATTGTTCTGGATGAAGCGGATGAGATGCTTAATATGGGTTTTAGAGAAGATATCGAGACCATTCTTCAGGATATTCCAGAAGAAAGACAGACCGTATTATTCTCAGCAACGATGCCTAAACCAATTATGGAAATAGCACAAAAGTTCCAGAAAGATTCTAAGATTATCCGTGTGGTTAAGAAGGAGCTTACTGTTCCAAAGATTGAGCAATATTACTATGAAGTTCGTCCAAGAAATAAAATCGAAGTACTATCTCGTCTCTTAGATGTATACACGCCAAAGCTTTCTGTAGTTTTCTGTAATACTAAGCGTCAGGTAGAGGAAACTGTGGAAGCCTTAAAAGGAAGGGGTTATTTTGCCGAAGCCCTTCATGGAGATTTAAAGCAGCTGCAGCGTGATCGTGTTATGAATGGCTTCCGGACCGGTAAAGTAGACATTCTGGTTGCAACTGATATTGCAGCAAGAGGAATTGACGTAGATGATGTGGAAGCAGTATTTAACTACGATGTACCTCAGGATGAAGAGTTCTATGTACACAGAATCGGACGAACCGGTCGTGCAGGACGAAACGGTCGTGCTTTTACTCTTGTAGTGGGAAAAGACATCTACAAGCTTAAGGATATTCAACGTTACTGCAAGACTAAGATTGTTGCTCAGCCAATCCCATCTCTTTCAGATGTGACAGATGTGAAAGCAGAGAAAATCTTAGACCAGGTAAATGAAATCATTGAAAGCGTTGATTTAAATAAAATGATTGAAATCGTTGAAAAGAAGGTAAATGAAGAAGAGTATACATCTTTAGAGGTTGCAGCAGCTTTCCTAAAGATGTCCATGGGTGATACCAATGAGCAAATTGATGAAAGTCCAAGACAGAATAGAGGAGAACGTAAAAATACCGGTTCTACCAAGGGAATGGTTCGACTCTTCATTAATATTGGAAAGAATCAGAATGCTCGTCCGGGAGATATTGTTGGTGCGATTGCCGGAGAAACCGGAATGGCGGGAAGATTAATTGGAACCATCGATATGTATGATAAATACACCTTTGTAGATGTGCCAAGAGAGTATGCAGAAGATGTAGTAAATGTTATGAAAAATGCAAAAATCAAAGGCAAAACGATTAACGTAGAAGTAGCCAATAAAAGATAGATAAATGATAAAACCAGGCCGTAAGGTCTGGCTTTTTCTTTGAGGGGAAAGTCCTCCGAACTTATCTGTCAAAGAAAAAACCTTACTAAAGAACAGGAAGTCAAGGATCTCATTCGGTAGAGAAGAAGTTGTCGATTTCCGGCTCTACAGTGGTTGACAAATATCTGTAAATAGGTTAATATTAATAATAATTACTATTTTGAGAGGAGGATTAACATGAGCACAGCATTGAAATACAGCAGGCAAAGGGAATCAATTAAAAGTTATCTAATGAACACAAAGGCACACCCTACTGCTGATATGGTGTATCAATTTGTAAGAAAAGAATACCCAAAAGTAAGCTTGGGAACTGTTTACCGTAACTTAAATCTATTATCTGATTTAGGCGAGATAGTAAAGCTGGACTGTGGGGATGGTTATGATCGTTTTGATGGAAACGTCCAACCTCATTATCATGTAGTTTGTACCTCCTGTAAGGCAGTAGATGATCTGAAGATGGAATCCATTGATCATATTAATACCATTGCCAACGCTTCCTATTCGGGAATTATACAAGGTCATCATACTACGTTCTACGGATTGTGTGAGCATTGTAAGAAAGAGCATAAAGAAAATTAACCCAAGAGCAAGCCCTATTATCAGAGCAATTTGATGATAGGGCTTTTTTTATTTGATTGAAAAGTCCTCAGAAAAAAGTTTCAAAAAGCTATTGACATTTATTCATCATTAAGGTATTATAATAACAGTAATGATTCCTAAAATTAAAAAAGGTAATTACTAATAACTTCAATATTAACAAAGCAATTATTAATATAATAAAAAAAGGAGATAATAATTATGAAAAAGTATGTTTGTAGTGTATGTGGTTATGTTCACGAAGGAGAATTTGCACCAGAACAATGTCCAATCTGTAAGGCTCCAGCTGAGAAATTCATTCTTCAATCAGAAGGAAGAAGTTGGGCTTGCGAGCATGTTGTAGGAGTAGCTCAGGGCGCTCCTGAAGATATTATGGAAGACTTAAGAGCAAACTTTAATGGTGAGTGTATGGAAGTTGGTATGTACCTTGCAATGTCCAGAGTAGCTCATAGAGAAGGATATCCAGAGATTGGTCTCTACTGGGAGAAAGCAGCTCTTGAAGAAGCAGAACATGCTTCTAAGTTTGCGGAACTTTTAGGTGAAGTTGTAACAGATTCTACTAAGAAGAACTTAGAGATGAGAGTTGAAGCAGAGAATGGTGCAACTGCAGGTAAATTCGATCTTGCAAAGCGTGCGAAAGAACTTAACTTAGATGCAATCCATGACACCGTACATGAGATGGCTAAGGACGAGGCTAGACACGGTAAGGCATTCGAAGGATTGTTAAATAGATACTTCGGTTAATGAGAAGAGACTTCCTAAATACGGGAAGCCAATACTAAAGAAAAGCCCAGAACTTTGTTCTGGGTTTTTCTTTATAGCATAATATCTGTGCTAAATGCAATCACTGCATTTCCTATTATCTGAACTTGTTTCGGAGTATTATTTTCTATCTGTACCCGTACAGTCATTCCACCATCTCGACGGATAGCTTCCCCTTGGCGAATTTTGAACACAAATTCATTTGGGGTTTCCAGATCTCTACATATTCCATAGTGAACCAAGTATATTCCGAGGGGACCATTTGCATTACCCGTGACAGGATCTTCACTAATCCCGATTGCGGGAGCAAACATTCGTCCATGTACTAGAATCTCGTCCGTTGGATTCAGTGTAAAGACATAATAACCATTACATCCAACCTTATTGCTAATAGCGGAAAGTTCTTCCATGTTAGGTTTCAATCCATGAAGCATATCAGTGTCATTTATTCCCACCATGATCTTAGAATGTCCAGCAGATGCAATACAGACAGGACAATCTTTACGAATATCATGTAAAGAAATTCCTATTGCATTCGCAATTTCCGTAGTGATTTCAGAAGGAAATGGGGATCCGACTTCAGGTGTCCCCTGTGTCATGATAATTGAAAAGTCGTCCCCTTCTTTGATGATATCCACTGGTAAGATACCGGCTTTTGTTTTTTGCAAAACCTTTCCTGATGTTGCACTTCCTTCTATTGCCCGTACATAGTGTGCTGCAATTGTGGCATGTCCACAAAGAGGAACCTCAGTGGTAGGAGTAAAAAATCTCACTTCAACATCATAATCATTTGATTTGGATGGAAAGATAAAAGCAGTCTCAGAATTATTTAATTCTCTTGCAATTCGTTGCATTTGTTCTTCAGTTAATCCATCCGCATTTGGAACAACACCTGCAGGATTTCCATGGAATTTGCTTCTCGTGAATGAATCTACCTGGTATATTTTATATTTTTTCATAAAGAAGTCTCCTCTATAAAGTCTTAATAACCGTAGTTTCCTTCGATAAAAATCACTTTTATTCGTCCTTTTATTAATTGGCCTGTTATTAATACAAAATCATTGCAAATCCTATCGGCATGTGCACAATCAATACATTGAATAAGTTTTGTACAGGGTGTATTTTGTAATAATTCTTTGTATACGATTAAGAGAATAGATTACCCTTGCAATCCCCTAGCCTGTCTGTCCATATCTTCGATGACAATATCATAAATCTCACCAATAGAAGAGCAATACTCTAATACTTTCCAAGGCTCATTGGTGTGAAAATGAATCTTAATAAGCTCCTCATCTCCAACTGCGAGTAAGCAATCGCCCTTAAAATTCTCGGTAAAGTAGTCATTTATGACATCCTCATCCAGATTTTTCCCCTCAATTAAAAGCTGTGTATCATATCTAAATTCTATCATTATATCAGTCCTTTCTTATATAGCTGCAAAGATATTATCGTACGAGCTATGTACTAATTATAATACCTTTTTTATATAAGGGATACGATTAAAAACATATTTTGATAGAAAAAAGCATGGCGATCAAGTATTCAAATAAGTCTGCAGAGAGTCTGCGAATCTACCTACATGAAGCCCGTCTACAAAGGAGTGGTGTGCCTGGATGGAAAATGGTAGCAGTACTCGTCCATCCTTTTCATAGAACTTTCCCCAGTCGAACATAGGAGTGGCACAATCCTTTTTACCTGAATTGGTATGTGATATATGGGTGTAGCGAATCCATGGTATAGGAGAGAATTGAAAGACATCATTACCCAAAGGTCCTGTAAAATAAGCCTCCTGCTCCTTGGCAGACTTCTCTGCAAGAGCTACGTATTCCTCCATAGTGTCCTTCATCTCCACAGCTACCACCTTAAATAATTCTGTTTCTGGGTTTAAGTAAGTGAAAGCAGTCTGTATCTGATTGTACAATACAACATTTCCATCTACAAAACGATAACGAAATTCTTCAATCTCATTGGCACATTTGGTAACAGCATAGACCATGGCGAAAGTAAAGGAATAGTGTTTTTCCTTTACCATCCTTAAGAAACGGGTAATATCAAGTTCCAAAGTAACACAAAAGGCAGGCTCTATATAATCTCTAAAGATTTGACAGTGCATGGATCTCTTCCAGGTCTTTTGATCTATTATTTTGTAGTTTAAAGACATAACTCATACCTCCTTTATATTTTATAGTCCATTATATGGTAATTATATTGCTTCTCCAAGGGGAAGTCAATTCTATTAAACTCTTCTTTAATACTATAATTTATTCTTTTCTGACACTACCATCAGCTGTATGGAATTACTTGATACAGGTGCGCCATAATAATCTGAATAGGTATGTAATACATGCATTCTTCTTTTGCCCATTATATTTTCCAGCTCCGGTAGGTTGTATAGTCTGGTTGGACACCCCTTTTCGAAGGCAGGCTTATATAAAGGTATCTCATACAGAATATCCATTTGTCCGTACATCATAATGCGGGACTCCTTGTCCCATTCGAATTTGGAAAGGGTAAGTCCTTTTTCCCCGGCATCCCATAGTTGACAAGGGAAATGGGTATCCGCATAATCGGCATTCACAACATCCATTAAGTGCCTGCCCCCAACCTTAAGAGCTTTTGCTACAGCATCAAAGATCTTCAAGTTTTCTGAATCATTTTCTAAGTAGCCAATGGCACCATCTGCCAGATTTAGGACAATGTCAAACTCATTTTCAAAAGCAATATCTCGGATATCAGAGCAGAAAAACTCGGCAGAAAGACGATTACGTTTAGCCTCCATTTTGGCATCCTCAATATAATCCCTTGTGATGTCAATTCCGACCACCTTGTAACCTCTGCGTGAGAATTCCAGGGAGTGTCGACCAAATCCGCAAGCTAGGTCTAGGATTCTTTCCCCACCTTGCAAGCCAAGCGCATTAATAATAAAATCCACCTGATTTGAAGTATCCTCCACCCAAGACTGGTCTTTAATGTCCAAACTCCATATCTTACGATACCAATTACTTCCAATAGAAATCATTTAAGATCTCCTTCCTTTGTTATATAAATATAGAAAATAGTATAGTCACCATGTAGTATTGCGTGTTAAGGCCGCTATGGAAGACCAGGTTATCTATATAATAAGCATTCTAAGCAGATCGGTTACAAATCTCTACCAACGTTTCCATTTCACTTTCCAACAGTTTGTAGAATTTGGCTATATGAATGCCGTCTATCAAGGCGTGATGGCATAATAAGGAGACAGGAAGTAGCGTTCGATTCCCATCTAAGTAATATTTTCCCCATGTAATTCTTGGATTGCTATCTGCTGGAGCTGGAACAGGTTGTATCAAGCTGGTGTAGGTGATCCAAGGCAATGATGAAACAAATATTTTGTCGAGAATGTCGGATGCTTTTTCTTCAATAGAATTCATCAGCTTAGCTTTGTCCTGTTCACGAATCCCATAATCGATAAATTCCTCAAACGACCTATCACTGCTAAGTGTACAATAGCAGTATGTTTCATCATCCATGGCCACAGTGTGGGAAGTTCGACACAAAGTAAATTCTATAATATTGTCATTATCGATTCTTTGCCGAAATTCAGCGATACTATTAGCCGCCCTTGAAGCACAATAGCAAAAGGTAAGGAAGAATGGGAGTTTTTTTGATTTGACAAGTTTCAACAAATCCGTAATATCTACATTTACCGTTGTGCCAACGTATGGAAATGATAAATTCTTAAAGTATTCAAAATGGTTCTTTCTTTTATAGGTATTCATATCCAGGTATTTATAATTCATAAAAGTTCCCTCCTATATACGATTAATCTTACAAGACAAATAAAAGTAAGAATATGTATTATTATACATAATTTACATTTTAAATACAATATAATATCAAGTCCTCATACCATTCTAAGGTGGCAGCAGATACGATAGCAAAAAAGTCCCCTCTGTGCTGAGGGGACTTTTTAATGATATTAGTTAGATTGTGTTTGGAAAGTAGAGACTTTTTTGGAGAGCACGTATAAAGTATGCAGATTTTAGGACCTTCCTCTTGTAAGGATAAATTGAAATTTATCGCCACGGAAGAACTCCTGGGAATACATAATTGGGATACCATAAAGATCGTTGCAGATATTTCGGAATTCTAGCAGAGGTGTTCCTTCTGGTACTTGAAGTGCTTCTGCCAGTTCTTTATCTGCGCAGATTGGTGCAATCTCAGAAATGCAGGTACCAATCTTGCTGCCGCTTCGATTTTCAATGTGATTGTATAAAGATACGGTATCGCTTGTAAAGCTAAAGAAATCAGAGGCTAAGGAAGGTCCCATATAGTCTTTCATTAAAACCACAGGTACTCCATCGGCTGTGCGGATACGAGTACACAAAGATACATCGGTATTTGGTTCGATTCTTAAGGAATCAGCTATTTCTTTAGTTGCCGAGATAATTTCTTTTTTGAATAAAGAGCATTCTGGTTCGTAGCCGCTACTTCGTATCATATCAGAAACAGAATAATTCATATTTAATGTATTGGTAATATGCTCCAGATTACAAGCCATAAATGTGCCTTTTCCCTGAATAGACAGGATAATACCTTCGTTTTTTAATGCATTCAGGCCCTCCCGCAAAGAGAGACGTCCAATTTGCAGTTGTTCGGCAAGTTTTGCTTCTGTAGGCAAACGGTCTCCTGCCTTTAGCGCATTTCCTTTAATATAATCTAAAATCTTAACTTTTGCGTTCATATAAGATAACATAATATATCCCTCATATACATTTTATTTTTCTGTTGCTACAGTATCCAAACGGCGATATCCATCCAATGCAAAAAGTGGATGAACAGTTGGATCAGCATAACATTCCAAAACCTCTGCTATGTAAAAATTGTGATCTCCTACATCTATGATGTTTTGTAGTCTACATTCCATTACAAGTGCGCTTTTTGCTACATGCTTCGTCTTTACTCTAACAGAGTCTTTCAAAGCAATACCAAATTCTTCTGATTTGCTTCTTTCCCGTCCAGAACATGTACCGCAACGAAATGCTGCTTCTTTCAATTGTTCATTTGGAATACATAAGCAAAATTCATTGCTGTCCTGAATCAGTGTGCCTGTATATCCACGCTTGCTGGTACAGATTCCTATTGTGGCAGGGTGGTTAGACAGATATGTCCACCAAGATAATGCCATTAAATTTGTTTCTCCATTTTGATTGCATGATGCTATAAGAGCAAATGGATTGGGAGACGTAATTTGTTGTGCTTGTCCAATTGTAATATGTTCCATAATTAATAATGGGCCTTTTTAGGAAGGCCATATCCTTTCCTTACTTATTATGAATTGTAACGTCCAAAGTTCTATATAAATTATATACCATCATCAAAGTATTTGCAATAGAAATCTGAAAAGTAATAATATACGTCTGATGAATAATATGATTGGAGTGTGTCAAAAAATCTGTACTATGTTACACAGTATTAGATAGGAAAGCATAAAAAAAGTAACAAAAAAGCAGATTAAATGTGAAAATAGACTAAGAAATAATAAAAACGAGTTTAAAATTCGACAAAATAGTAAAAATAACTTGCATTATGTCGAAATAAGTGATATATTTAAGTCATCAGATGAATTTGGAGTATAATCGTATGACTAACAAGAGATTATCGATATATTTCAGTAATCATCTGAAATATATAGGAGTTACTATACATATTTTGCAAAAAGGATGTGTCAAAGAATGAAAATGTTTGTCTTTATGAATCCGGATGCCAAGATTGATGAAGTCAAGGCAGCATGCGCAAAAGCAGAAAAAGAGGGCTATGATTCCATCTGTGTTCCTCAGTGGCTCGTTTCCACAGCTGCTGATGCGCTTACGGCAACCAAAGTGGCAGTTGTAACGCTTATCGGTTTGCCAGGTGGCACCACATCTTCCTTTGCCAAATTTGCTGAGGCAAAGCAAGCTGTTGCGAATGGTGCTAACAAAATTATCATTCCTGTTAACATGCAGATGTGCGTTAACGGCAATTTGGATGGTGCCAAGAGTGATTTGAGCGCGGCATTAGTTGCCGGCAAGACGATTCTTGCAAACAAGAATGGTGTTGAAATCGCAGCGCTTGTTGACGGTGCTGAGCTTGGTGATGAGCAGCTAAAGGCCGTTGCTAAGATGTGTGTTGCAGCAAATGTCAGTGAAGTAATGATTGCACATAGCGATGCCCTCGAGCTTGCAAAGGAAATACCTGCAGTTGTTGCATTCTAATCTTTCACTCTATTTAGTGAAAACAAATCAAAGGAAGGATATGACGATATGAAAGCAGTTGTAAAGTATGGTTACGGTCCGGGTGAAACCGAACTGAGAGATGTCCCAATTCCTGAAATTGGTGACGATGATCTGCTGATTGAAGTCAAGGCAGCTGGTGTATGTGGTTCCGATATTGCTTTTGACGATGGCGGCCACAAAGAAATCCTGAATCCTCCTGTTACTTTAGGTCATGAATTTTCTGGTGTTGTTTGCAAGGTTGGTAAGAACGTTACAAAGTGGAAGGTTGGAGATCGTGTTATGTCAGATAACACAGGTGAGGTTTGCGGCGAATGTTATGCCTGCAATACTGCAGATTACCTTTCCTGCCCAGAACGTAAGGGCATCGGCTATGGTATGGATGGCGGGTTTACCAATTATGTAAAAATTCTGGGTAAGACACTTGCCCGTGTACCAAATAGCCTGATGAAGATTCCTGATTGCATGAGTTTTGAAGAGGCTGCAATTATGGATCCAGCTTGCAACGGTTATATGGCAGTTGTTCAAGAAGCTCATGTTATGCCAGGTGATTTTGTTGCTGTATTTGGAGTTGGGGCACTTGGACTTTTCTCCATTCAGGCAGCTCGTGCAGCAGGTGCTGCAAAGATAATTGCAATTGCACTGTCCTCTGACGGTGAAAGCCGTTTTGAAATGGCAAGACATTGCGGTGCTACCCATGTGGTTAAGTCTGACCTTACAGATCCTGTTGCAGCAGTAAAAGAATTGACTGGTGGAGAAGGATGCAGCTGTGTTGTTGATGCCGCAGGCGTTAATGTTATTATGCCAACTATGCTACAGATTGTCCGTACAGCGGGCATTATAGTTAAAATAGGCTATGATCATCGTCCATATGGCAACAGTCTTGACCCATTTATTGATGGTGCTATTGCGCTGAAGGGTCACTTTGGTTACGACTGGGTATCATGGAGAAATGTTGCAAACCTTGTTGAGGCTGGCAAATTCGATCTGAAGTGCATGATCTCTCACAAGATGAGGGTTTCTGAGTTCCGTGAAGCATTTGATATGGTTCGCCGTAAGGAATCCATCAAGATTATACTTTATCCAGAAGAACTTTAATTGTTCAACACTTACATAAGGAGGCAATTAGTTTGGAAATATTTATAACCGCCGACTTCTCTCAGGACGGCATTGAAATGTTAAAAGCAGCTGGTCATACAGTTCGTACTGGTGGCTGGGGCTATACTAGTAATATTCTTACAGAGGACGAGCTCATCGAACAAATCGGTGATGCAGAGGCTCTGTTTGTAGGGTATGAACCTGTTACCCGTAAGGTTTTAAGAAACACCCATTTGAAAGTTATTTCTTCTATTCGTGGGGGCCCACGTGCCAACATAGATGTTGACGCTGCCACAGAGTTAGGTATTCCTGTTTTCTTCACCTTTGGTCGTGAAGCTCTCCCAGTTGCGGACTTTACGATTGGAATGGTTCTTGCACTTGCAAGAAAGATTGTCCAAGCAGACGCTGAGTTACATCATGGTGTATTTACTGCACCATCTGGTGATTTCGGAAGCGATAAGGATGTTATCTGGGATATGGACCCAGTTGGTCCATGGCAATCTCGTAAGGGTATTGAGCTGGAAGGTAAGGTGATTGGCCTTATCGGCTTCGGAACGGTAGGTAGACAGGTTGCACAGCGTGCAAAGGGCTTCGATATGGACGTTCTTGTATACGACCCATATCTACCGGAAGAAGCTGTGAAAGCTTGTGGCTGTACCAAGGTTGAACTGAATGACTTGTTGAAGGCTTCTGATATTATAAGCTTTCATGCAAAAGTTTCGGATGCTAACAAGAATATGATTAGCTTCGAACAATTCGATATGATGAAGGACGGAGTATTTATGGTAAATACTGCTCGTGCAGGTCTGGTTGATGAGCAGGCATTACGTGCAGCCCTTCGCAGTGGTAAGCTAGGTGGTCTGGCATTGGATGTATTCCATTCTGAACCAATTAAACGTGATGATGAATACTTTAACTATCCAAATGTAATTCTAACTCCACATATTGCTGGTGCAGGCCGTGATGTTATTTATCTACAGTCTGCAATGTTAGTCAACGACCTTCTGCTTTATCTTGCAGGTGGTAAGCCAAAACCTATAGTTAATCCTGAAGTTTTTAACAAATAAGAGGAGGATTCATCATGGCACTTGTTAAAACTACTGATATGCTGGCAGCATGTAAAAAAGGTAAATATGCTGTTGGCGCATTTAATATAAACGGCTTAGATCAGCCAAAAGCACTGATTCAAGCTGCAGAAAAGGCAGGCTCTCCTCTAATCGTCGTTGAGCCAGGCGTGATTGAAAAATATGTTGATTTTGAAGATTTCGTTGCTGTTACAAAACGTGCAGCAAGAGATGCAAAGGTTCCAGTTTCTATTCATCTGAGCCATGGGCTTTCTTTAGAGCAGTGTGAACGTGCTGTTAAAGCAGGCTTCACCTCTGTTATGTACGATGGCTCTAAGTTCTCTTTTGAAGAGAACATTGAAAACACACGCAAGGCGGTTGAATTCGGTCACAAGTATGGCTGTGCAGTAGAAGGTGAACTTGGTGCTTTAGGTTCCAGTTTTGTTGACATTACAGAAACCATGACCGATCCAGAAAAGGCTAGAGAGTTTGTGGAACGCACTGGTGTTGACATTCTGGCTGTCTCCATAGGTAATTCTCATGGTTTCTACAAAGGCACTCCACATCTTGACTTTGAACGTTTAGTAGCAATCCGCGAAGCAATCGCTCCATATAACTGCTATCTGACTTTACATGGTGGAAGTGGTATCTCTGAAGAACACTTCAAGAAGTCCATCGAAGAAGGTATCGTAAAGATTTGTATCTATACGGAGATGTGCTCTATTGGCCGTGAAAAAGCAGAAGCTTGGTTGGCTGCTAATCCTAAGTATACAGGCAACTATGATACTTGTGATATGATTTCTGCCGTTCTTAGTGGATTTACTGAATCTGAAACTCATTGTATGGACATGTTTATGAGTGCAGGAAGAAATGAGCAGTTACCTGATTTATTGAACGCAGTTCCAGAAAACACATTCCCTGGACCTGATTATCCTTCCTTAGTTGCGTTAAATCCGAACTTTAAGGATACCGGTAAGTTCTGGGATAAATTCTAAAATATGTCCCCCGGGTTTTCCGGGGGATTCTATCCAGAAAAGGGAGGACCAGATTATGTGGTTTATGGGCGTAGATATGGGAACGTCCGGCTGTAAAGCAGTTGTTTTTAATGAGACATGGAATATTGTATGCCAGGCATACCGTGAATATCCTATGTACTTTCCTGGAGAAGGATTACTGGAGCTGGATGCTGAGCTTGTATGGAAAGAAATCCGCAATGTCATAAGAGAAGCTAATGAAAAAGCCGAGCAACCGGTAGAAGCCTTAGCGGTTTCTGCCATTGGCGATGTTATCATCCCTGTAGATGAAAGTGGCAATAGCGTACGTTATTCTATTGTTGATTTTGATGCACGAGGTGGCAAGGAAATCAAGGAATTTTCAGAAGCCTTTCATGTACAGCGTTTCTTTGATGTAAGTGGTATGCCACCGCTTTATATAGGAAGCTTATCTAAAATTCTCTGGATCAAAGAGAATGAACCAGAGGTATATAAAAAGGTGCGTCGCTGGGCAACCTATGAAGACTTCATCGTAGCAAAGATGGGATTGCCTCCAGTTGCGAGCCAGTCTGAGGTTTCTCGTACCATGTTGTTTGACATCAGGAAAAAAGATTGGGCAGAAGATATCCTTGCACAGATTCCACTGACCCGGGATATGCTGCCAATTCCAAAGCCATCTGGCACTGTCATCGGTAAGCTGAGTGATGCGATGGCGGAAGACCTCAAATTTAAAGCAGGTGCTACGGTGGTTGCAGGTGGACATGATATGGTATGTGCAGCAGTTGGTGCTGGTTTAGATGAAGAGCAGCCGAATATTGCAGTGGACATTGCAGGCACAATTGAAGGAATAGTAGCTGCTATGCCGGAGCCAAATACCTGTCAGACTATGCTTGATAATCTTTTCCCGTGTTATCTCGGGTCTTCCGGATATGTTACCTTTTCAGTTAATCTGACTGCAGGCTGTGTTGTCCGTTGGTATCGGAACATGATTGCTCCAGAGGAGTATCAATGGTGTAAAGAAAATGGAGTTAATTTCTATGAATATATGCAACGAGAAATGAATCCTGAACTACCAGGAACCTTGCTATTGGTTCCGCATTTTTCAGGCAGTGGAAATCCGTTCTTCTTGGCAAATGGTCTCGGTGCCATGTATGGTCTCACCTTAGACACCAAGCGCGAGGACATTGCCAGAGCGATCGTAGAGGGGCTTGCTTATGAACTCCGACTTCATCTGGAAGCCTATGAACGTGCCGGTATCCAGTTGGATACAATTCGTTCGGTTGGAGGTGGTGCAACCATTGACCGTCAGCTTCAGTTAAAAGCCAATATAACCGGATTGAAGGTTATAAAAGGTGCAGTTTCCGAGTCTTCTGCTCTTGGCGCTGCAGCATATGCGGCAGTAGGCATGGGTAAACTAAAGAACCCTGCAGATGCCTATCAAATGGTGAAAGAAAAGGAAATAGTGTTTGAACCTGATTTAGATGCCCATCGGCGATTTGAAGAACAATTTAAGCTCTATCGTAAACTTGTTTATTCCACCAATGAAATAGATACACAGCAGAGTCTGTAAGGAAGGTATTACTAATATAAAAAATATACAAAAGAAAAAGATACAGAAGGAAGGGAAAATATTGAGCGAATGCATTCTCGAGATGAAAAATATCGGGAAAACTTTTTCAGGTGTTAATGTTTTGCGAAATATTGATATGACTCTTGAAAAAGGTGAAGTTCTTGCTCTGATGGGTGAAAACGGTGCTGGTAAATCCACATTGATTAAGGTCATCAGCGGATATCATCAGCCAGATGCTGGTGGTGAGATATATGTGGATGGGACAAAGGTTACCTTTGCAAAACCTAAAGATGCAATGGATTCACATATCCATACAATATATCAGGAGCTTACACTATGCCCCGATATGACAGTGGCAGAAAATATTGTCATTGATAAACAAGATAATTTCAAAGGTTTTATGACAAACAAAAAGGAATTTAATGAGCTTGCAAAAAAAGCATTAGAAAAGCTCGGGCAGGACATTAATCCTGAAACTTACGTTCGTGATCTTTCTATCGCAAAACAACAGCTGGTTGAGATTGCAAAGGCAATTTCAGCAGAAGCAAAGATTATTATTATGGATGAGCCTACTTCATCAATATCTGAAAAAGATGCAGATGCACTGCTTCAGATTGTTCGTGATCTGAGAGATGAGGGTATTTCTATTATATACATCTCACATCGTATGAACGAGATACATAAGATTGCAGATCGCATTTGTGTACTGCGTGATGGTAGCCATGTCGGTACTGTTAAGGCTTCTGATATTACAAATCAGGAACTGATTAGTATGATGGTTGGAAGAACCTTGGACAACGCATATCCTAAGGCAGAAGTAGAGTTTGGCGAGGTTATACTTAAGGTTGAGAATCTTTGCTCAGATGCTTTCCAGAATGTTTCTTTTGAAGTTCACCGTGGTGAAATCTGTGGTATCGGCGGTTTAGTCGGTGCAAAGAGAACTGAAATTCTGGAATGTCTGTATGGTATGCGAGAAATTAAGAGTGGCAAAATATGGTTGTTTGGTAAAGAATTTAAACCTAAGTGCCAAAAGGATGCAATTGACCAGGGAATCGCGTTTGTTACGGAAGACAGAAAGAAGAATGGTGTTGTTCTTTGCCTGCCAATTGTAGAAAACATCAATATGGTTAATGCAGCAAGAATTACTTCGAATAAAGGTGTATTGAATCACAAACAGATAAAAGAAATAGCTGAAAAGAATAGAAAAACCTTGAATATTAAGCTTGCTAATGTTAACCAGCCGGTATCCAGCCTTTCCGGTGGTAATATGCAGAAGGTTGTTATCGCAAAGTGGATGGAAATGAACCCACAAATTATTCTGTTTGATGAACCTACCCGTGGTATCGACATTGGTGCAAAGGCAGAAATCTACTCGATCATGGCCGACTTCGTTCAGAAGGGCGCTGCTATCGTAATGGTTTCTTCCGAACTACCGGAGTTGATCAGCGTTACAGACAAAATTGTTGTAATGTGTGAAGGTCATATGTCCGGTCTTGTCAATCGGGAAGAAGTGACACAGGAGAAAATTATGGAAATGGCGTCCTGGAAAAAAGAAAACGAAGGAGCGTAAACGATGAAGAAAGAGAATAAGTTTGCACAAATTTTAATCCGTTATAGAACGATTCTTATACTAATTGTTCTTGCTGCGGTATTTACCTGTTTGAAGCCGGTATTCTTAAACGGAACAAACTTAATGAATATGATTAAAAGAACGTCCTATACTGCAATTTGCGCATTCGGTATGACATTCTTGCTGACATTGGGCGTATTTGATATGTCTGCCGGTTCAAATGCTGCACTTGTTGGTGTTGTACTTGCATGGGCTTTGAACAAAGGGGCACCTCCAGTTCTGATGGTATTTGTTGTTATCATTCTTGGTACTTTCCTTGGTTGGGTCAACGGATTTATTACAGTAAAGGGTAAAATTGCAGCGTTCTTAACCACTCTGGCTACTATGAATATCTATCGTGGTATTGCCCAAACCCTAACAGAAGGTCGTACAGTTTCTATTAAGGTTACCTGGATTACCGATCTGTTTGGTAATGGTTCTTTTTTGGGTGTTCCAACCCCAATTTACATAACCGTTATATTATTTGTTGTATCTCTATTCTTGTTTAACAAGACCAAGTATGGTTTCTATTGCCGTTGTATAGGTGGTAATGAAGAATCTGCAAAGGTTGCAGGTATTGCCGTTGACAGAATTAAGATGATTGCATTCTCCGCAATGGGATTCTGTTGTTCTATCTCCGGTTTAATCCTTGCAGGTTTGATGAATGGTGGTATGCCTAATCTGGCAGTAGACCTTGCAATGGACGGTATCTCTGCAGCAGTACTTGGTGGTACAGCCATTTCTGGTGGTATTGGTACCATTTGGGGTACTCTTGCCGGTGCTTTGATTATGGCAATCATCAATACAGGTCTGTCATTACTTGGCGCACAGACACCTGTTCAGTTACTTGTTAAGGGCTTTGTAGTTATCTTAGCAATTCTCATGGACAATGCTCTTAAAGCAAAGCAAAAAGTCGTAAAAGACTGATTAAACTTGTAGTCCAATTAAAAAAAATAATAAAAAATTGAGGAGGGACTAAAATGAAAAGATTCCTTGCACTACTGTTAGTAGTTACTATGATGGCATCTTTAGTTGCTTGTAGCTCTGATAACAAAGGTAACACGGAGAAGAAAACAGAAACCCCAACAACAGAGACACCAGCAGATAACAAAACGGAGGCACCAGCAGACAGTAAAACAGAAGCTCCAGCAGATAACAATGCTAGTACGGAAGGAAACGTGAAGGACTCTGTTAGCTTCACTGACACATCACTTTTTAAAGTTGTTGAAGACCTTACGAAAGAAGTTAGCTTCAATGAGTATTACGGTGGTTTCGGCATTGACTGTAACATGAAAATCCGCAGTAAGGGTAGTGCCCAGTGGATTGGTGAGGGAACCGTTCCTCTTCAGACTGCCAAGAAAAAGTATAAAATTGGATATTCTGCATATTACACCATCGATGAAGTTAGTGCTATGTATCTGGCAGGTATTCAGGATGCAGCGAAAGAACTTGGTGTAGAACTACTTGTTAATGACGCTAACTATGATCAAAACCATCAGAATCAGGCAATTGAGCAGTGGATTACTGAAGGTGTAGATGCTGTTATTCTTAGCGCATGTGATTTCTATGGAATTAAGCCTGCACTGGATGCACTAGAAAAAGCAGGCATACCTACTGTTACCTACGACAGTGCTCCATGTGCCGGTAGTATAGATTCCTGTGTAGTATATGATGCTAAGGAACAGGGACGTATGGCTGCAGAAATCTTGGAAGACCATCTGAAGGGAAAAAATGCTGAAATGAAAGGTACTATTTACTATGGAACCCTTCCATTTGTTCATCCTAATGCTGTAACCCGTGAAGCAGGCTTCCATGAAGTATTTGATAAATATCCTGATATTAAAATCAAAGCACTTACCGGTAACTCTCCTGAGGATCACTACACTGCATTTGAAGGAATCTTAATGGCTGACAAGGACATCATTGGTCTTTGGGGTCTGTATTCCTCTGCAACATACGGTATTATGAACGTTGTAAAAGCAACAGGTGTTGATTATCCAATTACTTCTGTAGATAATGACCGTGTTATCTTAGAAGGAATCTCAAAAGGTGAAGTAGTTGGTTCTTGCTGTACCAATGCGATTGAAGGTTCACGTCTGGCAATGTTACTTACTATCAAGTTGATTGAAGGCGAAGAGGTTCCTGGTATTGTTTATCAGACCAATACTAAGGTTGGTCCTGACAATGTAGAAAAATTATTCCCAGAATATTATCATGGTCAGACTTTAGCTGAGTATAGTGCAGGTCAAAACTAATTAACGATTGATTGAAAGTGTAAAAATACATATGCAATTCTATAAAAAGCACAAAAGATAACAGGAAGGAGTTTTATATGAAAAAGATTATAGCTTTGCTACTATCTGTATTAATGGTTGTGTCACTTGCTTCTTGTGGAGGAGAATCAAACAACAAAGAAACAAGTAAGCCAGAAGAAACTAAGAAAGAAACTCAAAAACCAGAAGAAACAAAAAAAGCGGAAGAATCTACTAAACCAGAAGAAACACAAAAAGCTGCAGAAGCAGGCAATCCGAATGCGGCTGATTTTAAGAATTTTGAAGACCAGTCATGGGATATCAACAAGTACTATAATGATTTAGGCGTAGAGGCCAATGTTACTTATACTGCTAAAGGCGGCATTGTATATGTTCCTGATAAACCTACCACTGATATGCCAAAAGCAAAGAAAGAGTATACCATTGGATTCTCTGTATATTACACAGTGGATGAAGTTGGTGCAATGATGTTAGATACCATGAAGGAATATGCAAAAAAATGTGGTGTTAAGTTACTAGTGAACGATGCAAACTATGATCAGAACCTTCAGAATCAGGCTATCGAGCAATGGATTGTCGAAGGCGTTGATGGTGTTATACTTGCACCATGTGATTTTTACAGTGTAAAGGGAGCACTTGATTCACTAAAGAAAGCTAACATTCCAGTCATTACATTAAATCCAGCTCTTGAAGGCGAAGCTCAGTCCGTTGTTATGTCCGAGTGTACGGAACAAGGCGCCATGGCAGCTAAGATTCTGATTGATGAATTAAAGAAAAATGGTTCAGACATGAAGGGAACTATCGTATATCAGACATTACCTTTTACCCATCCAAATGCTGCAACCCGTGCGAAAGGCTTCAAAGATGCATTTGCTGAATATAAAGATATAGAAATTGTTGAACTTACCGGTTCTTCTCCAGAAGATCATTACACTGCTTTTGAAGGTGCTATGACCAACTATGGTGACAAATTAATTGGTGCATTTGGTTTATATTCCTCTGCTACAATTGGTATGTTGAATGCAAAGAAAGCTGCTAATTCTAAGATTCCTATTACCTCTATCGATAATGATAAGGTTATCCTTCAAGCGATTGATAAAGGCGAATGTCTTGGATCCGCTTGTTATTCCTCAACATCACCAGCAATTTGGTGTATGAGCCAGATGGTTAACTTATTAAATGGTGAAGATATTCCTTCTGCTATGTTCTATCCAAATACCGTTGTTACTAAGGATAATGTTGCAGAGATGTTTGAATTCTACTATAACGGAAAGACACTTGCTGATTATGAAGCAGGTAAAGTTGACTAATGATTAAGGTGTTTCGGTGGGATATGCCCACCGAAACATTAAAATACTGCTGCATTCGCAGTAAATAAATTTATAATGCGAGGTACAGAAGATATGAAAAACATTCCAGAACTTATTGTTATGTTAACTCACAACGACAAAACAGTTCCAGATGCTATTGAAGTGTTTGAAGCCGCAAAGAATTCCAAAGCGAAATACTGGGGATTCAAAGAAGTTGGTATTCCAGAAGACCAGATGAAGATTCTTGTTCAAAAGATGAAAGAAGCTGGCAAGACCGTATTCCTTGAGGTTGTTGACTACACGGAAGAGGGTTGTGTGGAAGGCGCAAAGATTGGAGCTCGCTGTGGCTTTGATATTTTGATGGGAACTTTATATTTTGATTCTGTAAAGAAGGTTGCTGATGAAGCTGGTATGAAGTACATGCCATTTGTTGGTGAACTCAGCGGACGTCCATCCGTTCTTGGCGGAACCATCGAAGGAATGATTGAGGAAGCAAACAATTTAGTGGATACCAAGGGTATTAAAGGTTTTGACCTTCTTGGTTATCGATACACAGGCGATGCAGTTAAGCTCAACTCTGAGTTTGTTAAGAATGTTCGTGGAGATGTTTGCTTGGCAGGTAGTGTTAACAACTTCCAGAGATTGGACGAGGTTAAGGCAACAGGTGCTTGGGCATTCACAATCGGCGGAGCCTTCTTTGAAAAGAAGTTTGGCGATGTTTCCATCGGTGAACAGATTGACATCGTTATCGATTACATGAACAAGTAAATAATATTTACATAATTTAGGAGGTATGAATATGCGTGTTTTAGCTTTTGGAGCACATCCTGATGATATTGAGTTCCGTATGGCTGGTACTTTAGCAAAGTATGCAGCTCGTGGTGATGAAGTTTATATGTGCGTGGCTACCAATGGTGAGATTGGATCCTATGGTATGACACGTGAAGAAATTGCAGAGATGCGTCACAAAGAAGCACAGGCTTCCTGTGATGTTATTGGTGCACATCTGATTTGGCTTGGTTATGAAGACGAAATGCTCTTCGATAACAGAGAGACACGTATGGCTTTTATAGAAGCTGTTCGTATTGCACGCCCTGATATTATTTTTGCTCCTCCAAAATTTAAGGACTACAATCAGGACCACGACATTTGTGGCTATTTGGCATTTGAAGCTCGTGTATTAGCTACTGTTAAATTAATGGAGACTGAACATCCAGTAATTGACCATCTGCCTCCACTATTTTACTGCACTGCACTTGGTGGCTTAAGCATGGCTACCAATCCACAGTATTTTGTTGATATTACGGATACCTTTGAGACCAAGCTTAAGATGTTTGGCTGTCATGCATCTCAGGATGGTGATTGGTGCAAAGATGCGTTCGGTGTTACTTATTCCGAAATGCTGACAAACGAAAACAAATTCTATGCTTCCGCTTGCGGTACTGCAGGTGTAAGCCATGTTGAAGCATTCACACTTTGCACAGATTGGCCAATCATTGCAGACGCTTATAAGTTGTTGCCATAATTGAATACAACTAATTTACATAAACTCAAATCTGGTAAATGATTACCGGATTTGAGTTTATGTTTAAAAAGGAGTTTTGGATATGAAGGATACATTTAGCCTATTAAATGGCGTTACAATTCCAGCGATTGGTTATGGAACCTATCTTACTCCAAGTGGACAGGTTACCTATCAAAGTGTACGGGATGCCCTAAATCAGGGGTATCGCCATATAGATACTGCTGCAGCCTATGGTAATGAGGCTGATGTAGGTGCAGCTATCCGTGACAGCGGATTAAAACGCGAAGAAATTTTTGTTACAACAAAGCACTGGATTACAATGCGTGGTTATGAAAAAACAATTGAAGCAGTGGAAACCTCATTAAAAACCCTTAACACAGATTACATTGATTTGTATCTTATCCATTGGCCTTGTGTTGAAAAGGTTTCACCTAGGTGGGCGGAGATAAACGCAGAGACCTGGCGTGGTTTTGAAAAGATGTATCGTGACGGCAAGCTACGTGCTATTGGTGTAAGTAACTTTGAAAAGAAGCATATGGAAGCACTTAAGAAGACAGCAGAAGTACTCCCAATGGTAAACCAGCTGGAATTCCATCCTGGTTATACTCAGATGGATACAGTCAAATATTCGAAAGAGCAGGGTATGGTTGTGCAAGCATACTGCCCACTTGGAAGTGGTTCTATATTAAATGATAAGCTTTTACTTAAGCTGGCTGAAAAGTATGGCAAGAGTGTAGCGCAGATTTGCATTCGTTTCATTTTGCAATGTGATGTGCTTCCTCTTCCTAAATCCCTAAAACCAGAGCGGATGGCTTCCAACAAGAATGTTTTTGATTTTTCTCTTTCAGAAGAGGATATGGAACTGATATGTAATATGCCACAAACCGGCTTTACGGGCTGGATACCAGAAGAAGCACCGGCAGATGCACTGGTAAACGGTGATTAGCCTTGCTAGATGGGGGTAGAAGAATGAAGATATATTCTGTCAAAGATAAAGAGTTTCGGCCTTATGGTAAACTCCTTAAAGGGTACGATGTTACGGAATTATGTGAGCTTGTGAAAACTTTCGAAATACCTGAAGAGGGTACAGTCTACGAGCCATCTACAAAAGTCTTGGAACAGCTTCCTATTTTTGAAGAGCTGGCAAAGAGAGAATTTGGCGACATGCCTGTACAGATGGGATTGTGCTGCGGCTGGAATAGAAAACTAAACTGTATGGAATACCATCGTTGCAGTGAAATCATCCTATGCGCACAGGATACCATTCTCCTCTTAGGAAAACTTGAGGAAATTGTAGATGGCAAGTTTGATTCAGCGTGCGTGAAAGCATTTATGTTACCTGCCGATACACTAGTTGCAATGTATGCCACAACACTCCACTATTGCCCTGTCCAGGTGGATCAGACCCATGGATTTCAAGCAGCTTGTATGCTAGCCAAAGGAACCAATGAAGAGGTATCTGTAGCAAATCCAAAATGTCTGGAAGATCTGTGGCTGGTTGCCAGAAATAATTGGACCATCGCGCATAAGGATACGGAGGAAGCAAAGCAAGGCGTATACGTGGGGATAGTGGGCAAAAATCTTGATATATCAGACTATTTATAATTACATGCATCATAGGAGGTTACCCGATGAAATCTATTGAGTTATTCCATTATTCCTTTACAATTTATGATATTATATATTTTGCATTTATGTTTCTTGCTGCAGGAATCTGTATTTACACAGCAATTCGGTTATCCTATCAAAAGACCTTTTTTAAGAGTCAAATATTAGTACCTGGCGGCTGTACAGCGGAAAGTTGTTTGAACCCGGAAGGGTATTTTGGATTCATTCGGGTACGCTTGATTGTGTTTGGTATTCTGATTTTACTTTGCTGTGTACTGGAGATAGTAGGTACCGTTTTGATTGGATTGGGAAAGCTTCCAGGGGAGGCAAGCTGGTTTATGGTTTTTCCGCCTATTGTATTAGTTCTTTGGTTTAATAAGGTCCACAGAAAAGCAGCCATGTTATATTGGAAAAAATAAAGACTTAAGGCATACATCTAGAGTTACAGGCAAGATAAAAAAGAAAGGGAAATGGCAAGTGTTTCAATGCCATTTCCCTTTCTTTTTCTATCTTATAGCGAAGCGGTCAACCCTTAGAATACAGGATTAACAGTTTTCTTTACATAAGTAGTGTGTAATATGTCATGTGCCTTGTGGCTTCCTGGTTCACCAAGATATTCTTTATATAAAGCCTGGATATCTGGATTCTCATGGCTCTTACGAAGAGTGTTATTAGCATCAAGGTCATATAAAACCTTAGCTCTTAATGCACGAACGTCCTCGAAGTTACGAACACTTGCAGGAACCTGAGGCTGTCCACCACCATTTACACAACCGCCTGGGCAACCCATGATCTCAATGAAGTGATATTCTGCTTCACCATTCTTTACTTTCTCAAGTACATCATGAGCATTCTTTAAACCAGATGCAACGGCAACCTTAACAGTCATGCCAGCTACTTCATAAGAAGCTTCTTTAATACCTTGAACACCACGAACTGCGGTAAAGTCAACAGGAGCATCGTTGTTTTCACCAGTTAATTTCCATACTGCAGTACGAAGAGCTGCTTCCATAACAC
>JAEYPA010000159.1 GCA_023411225.1 Bacillota bacterium | reverse complement strand
GAACAGCAACAATAACAGTAACATCAACAGATGGAGGGTACACAGCAACCTGTGCAGTAACAGTAATTCATGCTGTAACAGGAGTAACGCTTGATAAGACAAGCTTTATGCTAAAAATCGGAGATCCAGATGTAACCCTTACTGCGACAGTAGCGCCAACAGATGCAACAATAAAAGATATAGTATGGACAAGCAGCAATCCAAACATAGCAACAGTAGATGAAAGCGGAAAAGTTCATGCCGTAGCAGCAGGAACAGTAACAATAACAGCAACATCAAAGCAGGACAGTACAAAGTATGTAAGATGTACAGTTAGTGTAACGATACCGTAATATAAAGAGGTAATAATGGTAGCGGTTTAGCCGTGTGAGGGGAATACTAAAAGTGTGTATGATTCTATCAAAATAGAATTCATGCACACTTTTTTGTTTTATGGGTTGATTTCGATTATTACCATTTTAGAGAATTTAAAAGATACCTTATCAAATAATATTTCCTAATATTTGGTATGTTAAAAAAATATCAAAAAAACATTGACAATTAATTAACAAAGGACTACAATTAAATTGTTAAATAATTAACACGTGCTTTTAAGGGTTGAGTTGTTAAAAAAATAACAATACCCAGAGTTATAAAAATATTATTATTTGTGATTTAGTAGTAAACAACTTTGACTTCAAGAATATGGAGGGTGACTTATTATGACTAAGAAAAATTTGGTAGTAAATAGTGTAGACACTCTGTTGGAAAAACTGGCAGAGATAAGGAAGGCACAGCAAGAATATTCAACATTTACACAGGAACAGGTTGACAAGATATTTCTGGCTGCTTCACTTGCTGCTAATAAAAAGAGAATTCCTCTTGCTAAAATGGCTCAGGCTGAAACAGGAATGGGTGTTATAGAAGATAAGGTTATTAAGAACCATTATGCTGCAGAGTACATTTACAACGCATATAAGGAAACACAAACCTGCGGTGTTATTGAACGTGATGAAGCTTTTGGTATTACAAAGATAGCTGAACCTCTTGGAGTTGAGGCAGCAATTGTGCCAACTACAAACCCAACTTCAACAGCAATTTTTAAGGCTCTTATTGCATTGAAAACAAGAAACGGTATAATATTCTCACCACATCCAAGAGCAAAGAAGTCCACTATTGAGGCTGCAAATATAATATTGGAAGCAGCTGTTGCAGCGGGTGCACCAAAGGGAATCATCGGATGGGTTGATGAGCCTACAATAGAGCTTTCCGAAAGAGTTATGAAGGAAGCTGATATAATACTTGCTACAGGCGGGCCTGGCATGGTTAAAGCTGCATACTCCTCAGGAAAGCCGGCAATAGGCGTTGGACCCGGTAATGTACCTGCAATAATTGATGAAAGTGCCGATATAAAGACAGCTGTAAGTTCAATAATTGTTTCAAAGACATTTGACAACGGTATGATTTGTGCTTCCGAGCAGTCAGTAATCGTTTTAGATAAAATATACAATGAAGTTAAAAAAGAGTTTATTCTCAGGGGCGCTTACATGCTCAACAAGGAAGAAACTCAAAAGGTAAGAGAAGTTATATTGGTTAACGGTGCATTAAATGCAAAAATCGTCGGTCAATCAGCTCACACCATTGCAAAGTTGGCAGGTTTTGAAGTTCCTGTTGAAGCAAAGGTATTGGTAGGAGAGGTTGAATCAGTTGAATTGTCTGAAGCTTTCGCACATGAAAAGCTTTCACCTGTACTTGCAATGTACAAGGCAAAGAGCTTCGATGACGCTTTAGTAAAAGCTGAAAGACTTATAGCAGACGGTGGTTTCGGTCATACTGCTTCATTATATATTGATACTGTAAACAGCAAGGATAAACTCGATAAATTCACTGCGGCAATGAAGACTTGCAGAATTGTTATAAATACACCATCTGCACAGGGAGGAATCGGAGATCTCTACAACTTTAAACTTGCTCCTTCACTTACCCTTGGTTGTGGTTCATGGGGCGGCAACTCCGTTTCAGAAAATGTCGGAGTAAAGCATCTGATTAATATTAAGACTGTTGCCGAGAGGAGAGAGAATATGCTGTGGTTTAGAGCACCTGAAAAAGTTTATTTCAAGAAAGGATGCCTTGGTGTTGCATTAAGAGAACTCAAGACTGAGATGAATAAGCAAAGGGCATTCATAGTTACAGACTCATTCCTTTATAACAACGGATATACTAAAGCTGTTACAAACCTTTTGGATGATATGAATATCAAGCATCATACTTTCTTCGATGTAGCTCCGGACCCAACACTTGCTTGCGCAAAGCTTGGTGCTGAAGCAATGAGAGATTTCAAGCCTGATGTTATCATAGCAATAGGCGGAGGTTCCGCAATGGACGCAGGCAAAATCATGTGGACAATGTATGAACATCCTGAAGTTGATTTCCAGGATCTCGCAATGAGATTTATGGATATCAGAAAAAGAGTATACACATTCCCTAAGATGGGCGAGAAGGCATACTTTGTTGCAATCCCGACATCAGCAGGAACAGGTTCAGAGGTAACACCATTTGCAGTTATTACTGACGAACAATCAGGTGTAAAGTATCCTCTTGCAGACTACGAACTTATGCCGAAGATGGCAATAGTTGATGCAGACCTTATGATGAACATGCCTAAGGGTCTTACATCAGCTTCCGGTATAGATGCTTTGACACATGCTCTTGAAGCATATGCTTCAATGCTTTCAACAGATTATACAAAGGGCCTTGCATTGCAGGCAACAAAGAGTATTTTTGAATACTTGCCTTCAGCATATGAAAACGGTGCAAAAGATCCTGTAGCAAGAGAAAAAATGGCTGATGCATCAACAATGGCCGGTATGGCATTTGCAAACTCATTCCTTGGTGTTTGCCACTCAATGGCTCACAAGCTGGGAGCATTCCACCACCTGCCTCACGGTGTAGCAAATGCACTGCTGATTACAGAAGTAATGAAATTCAACATAGCTGAAGCTCCTGCAAAGATGGGTGCATTCTCACAATATAAGTATCCTGAAATACTTAAGAGATATGCAGAAGTAGCATCATTTATCGGAATTACAGGTTCCAGCGATGAAGAAAAATTCAAAAAGCTTATAGCTAAAATAGATGAATTAAAGGCAAAAGTAGGATTGCCAAAGACTATCAAGGAAGCAGGCGTAAATGAGGAAAAATTCCTTGCAACCTTGGATGAAATGGTTGAACAGGCATTCGACGATCAGTGCACAGGTGCCAACCCAAGATACCCACTCTTGAGTGAAATCAAGGAAATGTACCTGAAAGTTTACTACGGCAAGTAAAAAACATCCTTTTAAATAATTTGGTTAAGCCGCATATAAATGTCAATCTGCAGTTGGCATGAATATGCGGCTTATTTTTTGACAGTTTTTTAATAATAATGATGCTATAATCACTATAGATATAGGTAAATATTTTGTATTTGAAGTATGAATTAAAGGGTATAAATATATTGAATATTCATACATGCGATATTTCATAAAGGAGGATTTTACCATATGAGTTTTAATTATTTTATTCCATCTAGAATACTTTTTGGTAAGGGACAGCTCTCAAACCTTCATAATCAGTCTCTGCCGGGAAAAAAAGCATTGATTGTCACATCAGGCGGAACGTCTATGAAAAAGTACGGTTATCTTAAAAGGCTGGAAGAGGAGCTTAAAAAGGCAAATGTAGAATTTATTCTATTTGATAAAATATTGCCAAATCCCATAAAACCACATGTCATGGAGGGAGCAAAACTTGCAAGGGAAAAGGACTGCGACTTCATTATTGGTCTTGGAGGCGGCAGCAGTATTGATTCTGCAAAATCTATTGCTGTAATGGCTTCAAATGAAGGTGACTATTGGGACTATGTAGGTGGGGGCTCAGGTAAGGGTATGACTGTTACAGTTGATCCGCTGCCCGTGGTAGCTATTACAACTACTGCCGGTACGGGTACTGAAGCTGATCCTTGGACGGTTATAACCAATGACGAGACCAATGAAAAAATCGGCTTTGGCTATGATAAAACTTTTCCTGTCTTATCTATAGTTGACCCTGACCTGATGATGACGGTTCCTGCACATCTTACAGCTTACCAGGGCTTTGATGCACTTTTCCACAGCACAGAGGGCTATATAAACGTAGTTGCAAATGAAATGAGTGACATGTATGCCCTAAAGAGCATAGAGCTCATAGGTAAGTATCTTTCAAAAGCGGTAAATGAAGGTTCCAACGAAGAGGCACGTGAAAAGGTTGCTTTAGCAAATACACTTGCGGGAATGGTTGAATCCACCTCAGGCTGTACTTCAGAACATTCTCTTGAACATGCCATGAGTGCATTCCATCCCGATTTGCCACATGGAGCCGGACTTATTATGGTAAGCAAGGAATACTATACGTTTTTTGCAAAATCAGGCTCATGCAGTCAGAGAATGATTGACATGGCTGTGGCCTTAGGCAAGAAAGATGCAAAGGAGCCTATGGATTTTGTAACAGCCTTGGTAGAGCTTCAAAAAGCTTGCGGAATGGACGATTTAAAAATGTCCGAATACGGAATTGAGCTTAGCGAAATGGAAGCTCTGGCGAAGAATGCAAGGCATACAATGGGAGGTTTATTTGCTTGCGATCCTGTGGAGCTATCCGATAAAGATGTTGTTGAAATATATACTAAGTCTTATAAATAATTTGCAGATATTATATAACAGGAGCCGCATAATAAATGTCAATGTGCAGTTGGCATGATTATGCGGCTTGTTTTTTTCAATCTTGTTAAAAATTTAACTTGACCCTGAAATTCCAGTGTTATAAAGTATTCAATAAGACATTTTTAATTACTATAGGGTTAATTATTTTAGTGGGGTGATATTATTTTTATAAAGAAAAAAATAAATTGGGAAAAGACTACTTTTTGGTTTGTATTTGCCACATTGGTCTTATCAACGGTCTTTTCAATTGTAAATGTTGTTACTGCACCATCAAAGCCTGTGGTGGGACACGCCTTTGTCAAGCTTAGAAGCGACTATGTCCTTATGCTGATTCAGTGTATTATGGGTATGATTATTATGTTCCTTCCTTCAATGATAGAAAGGAAATGGAAAATAAACATTCCCGGTTTTATGCACATAGTTTTTGTATTTTTCCTTTATGCAGCAATTTATCTTGGTGAGGTCAGAAGTTTCTACTATAAGATACCACATTGGGATACTGTTCTTCATACCTTCAGCGGTGCAATGATAGGAGCACTTGGATTTTCAGTTGTAAAGCTTTTAAATGATTCAGAAAAGGTACAGATTAACCTGAGTCCTTTATTTGTAGCTGTTTTTGCCTTTTCATTCGCTTTGGCAATAGGTGCATTGTGGGAGATATACGAGTTTGCTTTTGATAAGCTACTGGGGCTTAATATGCAGAAATTTGCTCATGAAGACGGTAGTCTTATGATGGGAAGAGCGGCTCTGGCAGATACTATGAAGGATTTAATAGTTGATTCCTTAGGGGCTCTTGCAACTAGTATTACCGGATTTATTTCACTCAAATTTAAAAAAGGCTGGCTGGAAAAGTTCGAAGTAACCAGAAGCCGTAAGGCAAATATGTAGGAAAAGAGGGTTTGTCACAAAACAGAAAGTTTCTCTGTTTTAACAAAGGTAACTCCCGTATATAATTGTATCAATGCTTGCTTCCAAGATATTTGCAAGAGTTTATAACGGCTCATTCTAGGATATTTTCCCGTCGCTCACATTCATCGTCCATGATTCATGGTTTCGCTAAAACCTACCTCGTGATATGCTCCCCGTCAAGTAGACAGGGAAAAAATAAATTTTTATGGACGTCAATCGTTCAATTATGGTTGACGTCCTTTTTATGCCAATTTCTCCAGAAGATGTTGCCTATACTCTTTGGGAGTCA
>JAEYPA010000076.1 GCA_023411225.1 Bacillota bacterium | reverse complement strand
CTCTAGAGCCTGTTGAGTACTTTTGCAAGCTTCCAAGTGATGCGGCTGATAGAGATATATTTGTTGTAGATCCTATGCTTGCTACTGGAGGTTCTGCTATTGCTGCTATAAATCTTCTTAAAAGACGAGGTATCAAGCATATTCGATTTCTTTGCATAATTGCAGCACCTGAAGGAGTTAAGAAACTTCAGGAAGAACATCCTGATGTTGATTTATATATTGGTGCCGTTGACGAGAAATTAAATGATCATGGTTACATTCTTCCAGGTTTAGGAGATGCCGGAGATCGTATCTACGGAACAAAATAAATCAAAAATAATAGGGCTGTAATGATAATTTGCAACCCTATTACTATTTTCTTCTATCTCATATATTATTTATTTTAATAATTTTAAAAGTTCCCTTTTTTCAATTGGCATGCTATAGTAGAATCCCTGATATGCTCGAACCTCATGAGACAGTAAAAATTCGTACTGTTTTCTAGTCTCTATCCCTTCTACAATAACCTCTGCCTTCATACTTTTAATAACGTCCAACAAAGCAGCTACCAGTTTTCCATTAAATTTTTCTGTTTCATAGGTTTCCATAAACTTTTTATCTAACTTAATGTAGTCAAATGGTATATCTACAATATGCTGAATGTCAATAAACCCAGTACCAAAATTATCGAGGGCTATAGCAAATCCTTGTTCCTTTAATTCCAAAATTACCTTTTTCATCAAATCCAAATCTTCAATAGCTAAACCTTCCTTAATCTCTAGAACAATCTGTTCCCTAGGGACACTGTTACTATCAGCAAAGCCGATTAATTGACTGAGAAAATCTATCTGTAATAATTGCATCAGACTTATGTTTATATGTATTTTAATGTTTGATATTCCATTCTTTTCAATCTGACCATAGGTTTTTAGTGCCTCCCTGATTGAGAAATTGCCCAGTCGATTTATGAGACCCAAATATTCGCTCATAGATAAAAAATCTAATGGTTTTACATTTCCAAGATTCGGACTATTCCAGCGAAGCAAAGCCTCTACTCCAATGATGGATTCGCCATGGACGGAAACTATAGGTTGATAATATACAACAAACTCCTTACACTTGTCTCCTATAGCTTTTGTTAGTTGTTCCCGTCTTTTTACATTCTCCCATGTATCAAGCACCAGATGAAATTCTTCATAGTGCTTATGTTCAGCAAACGTCGGTTTATTCTTTAGCGATTCAGCTCTCTGTAAAAGACATTCTAAATATACCTCATTATTTTTATTAATAGTAACCACATTAATCTTCACAGGTACCGTTGTACCATCTGATTTGTACATAGTGACTATTTGTTCAAAATAATCATATTTCTTATTTTCTAAATCCTCAATATGATTCATTATCTTTTGATAATCGTCTCCTGGAAAAACATTACATAATTTTATCTCATTACTATAAAAACACTCTGGAGGATACCCATAAACACTAATATTTGAGGAGATATATTCCAACTGAAAGGTAGTCCTCTTGCGCCAACTCATAACAATTGTATCACTTCTACTAAGTAATTGGCTTAATATATTAGAACTTCTTAAAATAGCATCATAGAGTTCCTTTTGCTCATTATGGTCAAAAATCAATCGGTAGGAACCTAGAACTCCAACAACCGAACCATTACTATTGATGAGTGGAATACGATTAATTGAGCAGAAATATCCTTCAGAGGTATCTGATTTCATAAGCTGAAGCATCTGCATCAAAGGCACTTTTTCACTCATCACATACTTATCATCTTCTGCAAGCTTCTCCACCGTAGTTTTATCCATAATGTCCTGAGGCCTAACCGGAAAAGTAAAAGAGTGAAGACATTTCAAATCATTAATAAAGCATGCATTCATGCACAAAAAATTCCTTTTTCTATCCTTCCAAGCAAATCTTGGAAGCCAATTTTTCATGTGACGTACAAAGGCTTGCTTATAGGAATATTCAAAGAATGCAAAGATAATATGTTTATCATCCAACGTAACCGAATTGAACTCAACATCTATTTCTGAATAAAAACCCCTTCTTATTCGATATCGTTTATTATAGTAAATTTTACTACACTGATTCTTTTCCAACTCTTCTATTTTTATTTTTCTTGAGCCTATGATTCTGCCAACGGAATTCACGTCCTTCCCTATAATTTCTTCCGCCAGACAGTTGTAAGCTATAATTCTACTAGTTTCATAGATATATATTATGGCTGGAAACTCTATATTATCTGCAAATTCCTGAAAATACTTTTTCTCAATTGCTTTCACATTGCTTCCTCCTTAAGTACATAAAACGACCTTTTAAAATTGTATATTGTCAAGAAAGGTTTGATTAAACCCTTTATCTTCCGCCAATTCGATATGCTGGACTCGGTTTGCCAGGCTCTTTAATTCCTCCATAGTTACTTGGTTTCTTATACGCTTTATAGCACCTAACAAGGCACCATTACCAATTTGATGATAACGAGTGATATCTAGGGATGGTAACAACTTCAGCTGCATAGCATTTTCCAGATTTAGTTGAGTTCCAAATGCTCCTGCTATCCAAATTCCTGATAAGTCCTGAATCTTCACCTCTGCTACCTTAAGAAGAGTTTTTATCCCTGCACTTATAGCTGCTTTGGCTAGCTGTAACTGCCTGACATCTTGTCTAGTGATATACACTCCACCCATATTATCTTGAAATAGACAATATCCCTCCTGTTCTGACACAGGATCCACAGCACAATACTCCTCCTTAATATACCCAGTACTGTCCATAATTCCAGCTTTAAGCATAGCAGCAACAGCATCAATAATTCCTGTACCACTTAAACCAACAGGCCTTACATTTCCTTCTACCTGAAATCTTACCCCATTAGCTCCATATAGGACCTTGTTGATAGCCCCAGGCCCAGCACACATGCCATAAGTCATACAGGCGCCTTCAAAAGCTGGTCCGGCTGCAGTAGAACACGCCAACAAGCAATCCGGTCCCTTTAACACAATCTCACCATTTGTACCAATGTCCACCAGCAAATGGAATCCAGCCATCTTATCAAACTCCAGTGCGGTCAGACATCCCACAGTATCAGCTCCGATATGCCCTCCTACTATAGGAAGAATTTCGACCGTGGCCTTGTCTGCCAGTGAAAGTCCAAGCTCCTCTGTAAATTGAATAGTTCCACCCAAAAAATCCGGCTGAAATGGTGCCCTGGCAAGTTTATCCGGACTACGGCCAGTAAAAAAATGACACATTGCAGTATTAGCCACAACCACTGCCTTACGAATACATTTTGGATTAAGGTCTAGTAAATTAAGCTTATCCTTTAGCCGTTCCTCTAGGTTTACTATTAATTCATGAGACATCCTCTGTACTTTACTTTGGTCTTCCAGCCAAGCACTAATTCTGGCTATTACATCTGCACCATATTTTCTTTGTGGATTATAAAATCGGTCCCTGGTCATCACCGAGCCATCTACTAAGTTAAGAACCATATATTCCACAGTTGTTGTTCCTATATCCAAAGCTAGTCCATATTCACATTTTTTACTATCCTTACCTAAAACCCTTTTATCTTCCACCGAGTGGTTCACTTGGTTCTCTATATCAGAAAGGATGACGCAGGTATCTTCCTTTATTATCATCTTACATGCAAGACGTACTCCTTTGTTTCTCTCCTCCTGTGATAAGCATCTCATTTCCTCTGTGGAATACTCCTTAGAATTACCTTTGGTCACTAAGACTCGGCATTTTCCACATTTTCCATGACCACCACAGGGTGCATCCACCCATAGCCCCGTTTCATAAATTGCAGCTAGTACGGTGGTATCTGATTCTACTGATATTCGTATATTAGATGGCATAAATAATACATTCACAAGTAAATCCCTTCTTCCTTTAATACGATGACCAATCTATAATTCATGGCACATCATACAAAATCTACAGTTGCTTTGCCCCATACATGTAATACATGTAGAAATTGGAAAGACTTCTTCTAATCCATAAATTGCTCCAATAAAGGAGAATAATGGTTCTAACATATGGCCCTTCAAAGTTGCCAATTCAGATGTAACCTTAAGATAACTATAATATTCTTTCATCTCACTTAATGGGGTTGAGAATAGTCCTGGACCAAAAAAAGGTGAAACACAAGGAAGCTTCCTTCCTACGAAGGTATTATAAAGAGCCGGTAGCATCTGCTGAGATATATACTGCCTGGTTGCATCCATTACGGCAGTTCTTAGAAGTGGCAAAAGTTCTCCATCCTGTTCTTCTGGCTGAGAAAGAAGAAAGACCAATTCACAGCAAGGCACAACATTCTTAAGTTCAGCCGGATGAAAATGAGCCTCCTTCCTAAATTGATAAATTCCCTTAGGGAGTAATTCTCTTCCTCTCATTTGGATATACTTCTTCCCACATCCAAGCTGTTGATGTATGTTTTTAGTGTTTAGTTCATTTTGATTGCCTAAGTCCTTTTCATAAGCTTGAAGTGCATTCGACATAATATATGCTACAATTTGAGGATGCCCAAAATCGAAACGACCTTCCATAATACTTCCTTTCTTAAAATATTCTATTATATCATTTTATTCCAAAATTATTATGTTGACAACTACTAACAGATGCATTAATTTTACATTGCTTACACTTTACCTAAAGTTCTCACTTATTTGCTGTGTGATGACGCAAAAAATAGGAGTTCTGCAATAGCAGAACTCCTTAATCATCTAGTTTGTAACAATATAACCTAAACTCTTTATTATGTGAAACACAAATCGAAGCGTAAAAGGTACACTGTAAACTACAGATTGATTATAAAAGTGTTACATTTGTAGCCTGTGGTCCTTTTTCTCCATTCACTACGTCGTATTCTACAGCCTGGCCTTCAGCAAGAGATTTGAATCCTTCCATGTTTAAGCCTGTGTAATGCACGAAAACATCATTTCCAGCTTCATCAGAGATGAAACCAAAACCTTTTTGGTTATTAAACCACTTTACAGTACCTTTGTTCATGTGTAATTCCTCCAAAAAAAATAAATATTACGTTGCTTATACAACAAAATAATAATACCATTTTTTATTAAAACTGTCAAACATTATTTATTTTACCATAAAATAAGCAATTAATAAGACTTGAACTATGAAAATTGCTGGAAAACCTATTCTGAAGTACGTATGCTTTGTTTTATGGCGAAAAAGTTGCATACCAAATATACCTCCAAGGCTACCTCCAAGAATGGCTACAAGAAATAATGTCTTTTCAGGAATCCTCCACTTGTGCTTCACTGCTTTTCTCTTATCCACTCCCATGATGATAAAACCGATTACATTCATTACTACCAGATATGCTACTAAAATAATTATCCCGTTCATTGGTCCCCCTTCCTAATAGTAGAAAGACAGCTTATCTACCCCTTGATGGCTATCTAAGCTGTCTAAAGTCTCTATTATTTCTCTTTTGTTTTCTCTACAATAGCTATCTCTAATTCTTCTAATTGCTTTGGATCCACTTTATTCGGTGCATCCGACATAAGACAAGAAGCATCCTTTACCTTTGGAAATGCCATAACTTCACGAATAGAATCCTCTTTTGCCATAAGCATAATCAGACGATCTAAACCGTATGCTAATCCAGCGTGTGGTGGCACTCCGTATTTAAAAGCATTGAGAAGGAAACCAAACTGCTCATAAGCCTGCTCTTTCGTAAAACCTAATACATCAAACATCTTTTCTTGGATGTGGTTCTGGAAGATACGAACAGAACCTCCACCAATCTCAGTACCATTTAAAACGATATCATAGGCTTTTGCACGAACCTTACCTGGATCCGTGTCAATAAGAGGTAAATCTTCTTCCATAGGCATAGTAAATGGATGGTGCATTGCAACATATCTGCCCTGCTCTTTGGAATACTCTAACAATGGGAATTCTGTTACCCATAAGAATTTAAACTCATTTTTATCTAATAATTCAAGCTGTCTTGCTAACTCTAAACGAAGGTTACCTAACACAGCAAAGACTACATCATCCTCATCTGCTGCAAATAACAAAAGATCCCCTGGCTTGCCTTCCATTGCTTTTACTAAAACATCTAATTCATCCTCTGTCATGAATTTGGCAAAGGAGGATTTGTAGGTACCATCTTCATTGATTGCCAGATAAGCTAGCCCCTTTGCACCAAAGTCTTTCGCATAATCTACTAAAGCATCAATCTTCTTACGTGGCATAGCGCCTTGTCCTTTTGCATTGATACCTCTTACAGAACCGCCTTTTTCCAAAGCTCCTGTAAAAACTGAGAAACCACAGTTTTTCACTACATCGGATACATTATTAAGTTCCATTCCAAAACGGATATCCGGCTTATCTGAGCCGAATCGATCCATTGCTTCTTTATAAGGCATTCTCTGAATTGGAAGGCTTACTTCCACACCCAGGATATCTTTAAACACACGATGTATCAAACGTTCATTGACATCAATAACATCATCCACATCTACAAAGGATAATTCCATATCAATCTGAGTAAATTCTGGTTGACGGTCTGCACGTAGGTCTTCATCTCTAAAGCATTTTGCCAGTTGGAAATATCGGTCAAAGCCAGAGCACATAAGGAGCTGCTTAAATAGCTGTGGAGACTGTGGCAGCGCATAGAAATTACCTGGGTGTACACGGCTAGGTACCAAATAATCTCTGGCACCTTCTGGAGTACTCTTGTTTAAAATAGGTGTCTCAATCTCAAGGAAGCCTTCCTCCGATAAGAATTGGCGAACCAAGGTAGCAACCTTACTACGCATCATAATATTTCTCTGTAAATCTGGTCTTCTTAAGTCAATATAGCGATATTTCAGACGAAGTTCATCCTTTGTCTTACTATTTTCCTCAACCTGGAAAGGTGGGGTTTCCGCTTCAGACAGGATACGTAACTGAGTAGCACGAACTTCAATGGCACCAGTAGCCAAATTGTCGTTAGCAGCACCTGAACGCGCTTCTACCTTACCAACTACTGCAACTACAAATTCACTTCTAAGACGTCCTGCTTTTTCGAATACTTCAGGGTCAACTTCACTCTCTTCAAAAACAACCTGCATAATTCCAGAACGGTCTCTTAGATCTAGGAATACTAGTCCTCCCTTGTTACGGTTTTTCTGTACCCATCCCATTAAAGTTACTTCCTTACCAATATCAGCAGTGGTAACCTCTGTACATCTATGGCTTCTGTGTAAGCCCTTCATTGATTCTGCCATATAAAGATCTCCTTTATTTAAAATAGTTTACTATCTCATCAATTGCAACTGTGGTCTCCTCATGGGATTCCATGTTCTTAATAATAGCCTGGTTAGAATTAATTTCATCCTCTCCAAGAATAATTGTGTTTTCAGCCATTAATTTATTGGCATATTTCATCTGAGCCTTTACACTTCGATCCATATAATCAGTTTCTACAATAATCCCCTGATTACGCAGATTCGTTACAATTTGATAAGCTGTGGCTTTGGCTTCTTTTCCAAGAATACCAACATAAAGCTGTGGTTTCTCCTCCTCACCCAAATCCACCTGATCCTGATCAAGGAAATACAGGATTCTCTCGATTCCCATTCCAAAGCCTACCGATGGAATCTCTAACTTCCCGTCGATCTCATGCACTAGATTATCATATCTACCACCACCACAAAGAGTAAAGCCATCCTCATTAACAAATTCAAATACTGTTTTGGTATAATAATCTAACCCTCGAACTATACCGGTATCAATCTCATAAGGTATCTTCAACTTAGTAAGTAAAGACTGTAATTCATCAAAATGTTCCCTACATTCCTCATCTAGATACTCAACGGTTCTAGGTGCTTTCGCTACAATCTCTTTACAGCCAGGAACCTTACAATCTATAACACGAAGAGGATTCTTCTCCATACGCTCTAAACAGGTAGGACAGAGTTCTTCTTTTCTTTCTTCCAAATAAGCTTTTAAGGCATCATTATAGACTTTTCTACAATTAGCACAGCCAATGCTGTTAATGTGAAGCTTGGCATTTTTTAACCCTAACTCTTTAATTAGGGTAGTAATTAAAGTAATTAATTCTACCTCTGCCAGTGGGCTCTTGCTTCCTACAAACTCCACACCAAACTGGTGATGTTGACGAAGACGTCCACTTTCCGGCTGTTCATAGCGGAAGGCAGGGGTCACATAAAATAGTTTTGTTGGTTGTGGTTCAGCAAAGAGGCTATTTTCCAAATAGGCTCGAATAACACCTGCGGTTCCCTCTGGTTTTAGTGTTACACTTCTGTTTCCTTTATCTAAAAAGGTATACATTTCCTTTTGCACAACATCAGTCGTTTCTCCAACGCCTCTCTGAAATAGAACGGTATGTTCAAAAACAGGTGTGATGACTTCTTTTATGTTATAAGCCTTGCAAAGTTTTCTTGCTTTTGCCTCAATGATAGTACGTCTGTGCATATTAGCACCATACCAATCTTGAGTTCCTTTTGGTCTCTGGGTAATCATGTAATATCTCCTCCTAGAATTTATTTGACTTCAGTAGATATTTGACTTAAGGCAACATGTTCTCTTATCACACCAAAATCTCTACTATGTACCACTCTCTGAAAAGCCAGAAAAATACACATATCAAAATTCTTTACTTCATCTATCATTAATTCAACTGCAGTATCTACATCAAATGCATCTCGATAAGGGCGGTCAGAAACCAAAGCAGCAAATACATCACAAGTTCGAAGAATTCTGGCTCCAATAGGGATAGCTGTCCCAACCAGATTATCTGGATACCCGGAACCATCGTAATTCTCGTGATGATGATAAACACTTTGTAATATAAATTCATCATACCCTTCAGTTTTTAATATATCATAACTAAAGGTAGAATGCATCCTAACATATTTCATTTCTTCAATATGAAGAGTATCTTTTCTTCTTCCATATAGATATTTACTAAGACGAAGCTTTCCCACATCATGAAGTAAGCCTGCTATGGCTATCTCATGACAAAATCCCTCATCATATCCGAGCTCTCTGGCGATTAATTTCGCCAGATTACTCACTAATATGCCATGATCCACAGCATCCTTAAAATCATCAATAATAAGATCGTTATCAATTAGATTGATACTTTTATGATCTTGAGTTTGCATCAGTTCCCCCATAATACACCTTCTCAATAAAATTCTTTTTTCTATCCATCATTTCATCAATTCGTGCAATGTACTCTTTTACATCTTTCACGTTTTCCACTCGTTCAATCCGTCCCTCATGATGGAATACAAATTTGGAAGAAGCTCCTGCTCCTAGCGCTAAAATAGTCTGTTTTTCTTCCATAATCAGAATATTATAGATGCACTCCATTCCAGGCTTTGCATATCCGACATTCTCCAAATTATCTGACATATTCTTTTGACGGTATAAATAATATGGAACGTATCCATGCTGATTTGCAAAACTCTGTGTTCTTTGAAGCATCTGACTGGCATCTCCAAAATGAAGATCCTGATACCTCTCTCTGTAGATATTTAAATTAGCGGCTCTCTTAATAGCTAAAGTATGAATTGTCAGGTTGTCGGGTTTTAACTGCTCCATTCTGGACAGGGTATAGTCGACTTCCTCTACATCCTCTCCCGGTAAACCGATAATCAAGTCCATATTGATATAGGTGTGACCCAACTCTCTGGCCATAAGAAATGCATCCTCTATCTGTGTGATAGTATGACGTCTTCCAATAATATCCAGAGTTTTCTGGTTCATAGTCTGAGGATTAATGGATATTCTAGTCACTCCATATTGCTTTAACAAACGAAGTTTCTCATAGGTAATACTGTCAGGTCGACCTGCTTCAACAGTAAATTCACTGACAGTAGACATACGAAAGCTGTTCACGATTTTAATCAAAAGTCTCTCTAACTGCTCTTCATTTAAGGTAGTCGGTGTTCCTCCACCGATATAGATAGAAATTAATTTTTTATCCGGTAGAGCTTGCCTGGCGTAATCAATCTCCCTAAACAGAGCATCCAGATAACCATCTACGTAGTCTCGATAAGCTCCAATGGAATAGGACGTAAAAGAGCAATACAGACAGGTAGTGGGGCAAAACGGAATACCTATATATACACTATAACCATTTTTATAATCTATCTTACGTAAAATGTCAAGTTCGCGAGTAGCTATCTCTAGACTAATATCTGTCTTTTCCTTAGAGCATAGATAATGCTCTTTAAAGTACTCTTTGATTTCTTCTTTGCCACGACCTGCTTCTAACTGTGTTAGCGCCAACTTAGTAGGTCTTACCCCTGTTAAGGTTCCCCATGGAAGTTCCTTACCGGTTATCTTAGATAAACCTTGGTAAAGCAATTGTTTTAGTATATTTTTATACTCCGGCCGATGATTTAAATCAGCCTCTCTCTCTATCAGTAAGATAGGTATCTCATTTTTAATAAATGAAATACCTATCCTTTGCTCATCAAGAGTTATATCTATCGTTAAATCTTTAGGCTCCATTGCTTGTTCTTCATTCTTAGTACCTATCTTTTCACCATGGAAAAATGCCATAGTCAAACCTCGTACCTCATATTCAAACTCATCTCTAGAGCGTTTTATATGAATCATAATATAAATTCCTCTTTTTCATATCCAATCATTGTATCAACATCATGCCCCGGAAACACCTTTGTGTTGTCAGGAAGCAAGAATAATTTATCTTTTATCGAAGAAACCAAGGAACGATAATCACCTGTAGGAAGATCAGACCTACCCATGCTTCCACAAAATAACGTATCTCCACTTATCAACACATTCTCTTTTGGGAAATAGTAACACATTCCCCCTTCTGTATGACCTGGAGTTGCAATGGCAGTAATAGATAGCCCTGCCAAACTGAATTCCTGGCCATCAGTCAGCCATTTATCCGCGGTCAATGAAGTAGCCTCACTGATAAAAGTAAGAGATTGATTTAACTCCGGAGAGGCAAGTAAGTTCTTCTCCTGCTCATTGGCATATATCTCAACTTTAAAATAGTCTCGTACCTGTTTAGCTGCCATAATGTGATCAAAATGTCCATGTGTAAGTAATATTCCAACGAGTCTTAGTCGCTCTTTGATAATCTTCTCGATAATTCGATCTGCACGATCACCGGGATCCACGCAAATCGTTTCTAAAGTTTCCTCATTTGTTACCAGATAACAGTTGGTCTGAATCGGCCCTACTACCACTGTATGGATTATAACTCCCATATTATTTCCTCCTTTAGCCACTGGTTCGCTCAATGTCCAGGATGCTTTCAACATTCTGAATCTTTCCTATAATAGTATGAAGTTGATTCACCCCGTTTATCTCAAAGCCTACACTAATGGTAGCCGTTCCCTGCTTATTGGTTCTGACATTCATAGAAGTAACTGCTATCTTGCTTTCTGTAAATACCTTTGAAATATCTACCAGGACACCATTACGGTTATTGGCATATATTTTAAGTTCTGCTGTATATAACTCATCCTTTTGTTTCTCAGTTCCCATCTGCCATTCTGCTTCAATAAGACGGGCCCTGTCTTCACTCGGAAGATTGATTATATTAATACAGTCTGTTCGGTGAATACTGACACCGCGGCCTCTTGTAACAAAACCAATAATCTCATCTCCCGGAACAGGACTGCAACATTTAGAAAAACGCACTGCCACATCATGGATACCTTTTACCATAATGCCACCTTTGCTTTTCTTTCCTGGGAGTTTAGCTTCTTTTACCTCAGAAATAGTTTCTAAAACATTGGTGTCTGTTATCTCTTTTTTATACTTCTTTTTATATTCCTCCTGCAGTTTATTGATAATCTGGCCTTCTTTAAGTCCACCGTGGCCTACTGCTGCCAGTACGCTGTCCCAATCCTTAAAGCCATACTTAACCATAACCACATTCATAAACTCAGGTTTTAGCAAATCACTAAGAACAATGCTTTTAGACTTGCAATAAACAATTACAAGTTCCTTACCACGAACAATATTATCTTCCTTCAGCTGTGTTTTAAACCATTGGTTGATTTTATTCTTAGCCTGTGTACTCTTCACCAATGTCAGCCAGTCTCTACTAGGTCCCTTAGAATTCTGAGAGGTGATAATCTCTATTCTGTCACCATTTTGAATCTTATAATCAATGGTAACTAACTTTCCATTAACACGGGCACCTACCATTTTATTACCTACTGCACTATGGATGGAATAAGCAAAATCAATTGGAGTGGAGCCATTAGGAAGATTCTTTACATCACCAGTTGGAGTAAAGCAGTATACGCTTTCTGAAAATAGGTCTAAATCACTTTTTAATAGACTTAGGAATTCCCTGTTATCAGACATATCCCTCTGCCACTCAAGAATTTGACGAAGCCACGTAAGCTTTGCTTCCTCTGTATCCTTACTATTCTTGCCATCTACGCCTTCTTTGTATTTCCAGTGGGCAGCAATACCGTATTCTGCGGTACGATGCATCTCAAAGGTACGAATCTGAATCTCAAATGGCTGTCCTTGTGGTCCAATTAAAGTAGTATGCAGGGATTGATACATATTAGGTTTAGGCATTGCAATATAATCCTTGAATCTGCCTGGGATTGGCTTATACATCTCATGGATAACGCCTAAAGCAGCATAACAGTCCTTCACAGAGTCCACAATGATACGAACAGCAAATAAATCATAAATCTGATCCAGTGTTTTGTTCTGGTTTACCATCTTTTTATAAATACTAAAGAAATGTTTTACTCGGCCGTAAATCTCCGCCTCTATTTCAGCTTCATCGATATGATATCTGACTTCCTTAACAATGCTGTCAATAAAAGTTTCTCTTTCGTCAGCCTCTGAAGCAAGCTTTTCCTTTAAGTCAGCAAATACCTCAGGTTGCAGATATTTAAGAGACAAATCGTCTAACTCGATCTTGATTTTTGATATACCCAGACGTTGCGCAATCGGTGCATAGATGTCCATGGTCTCCCTTGCTTTTTCTTTCTGCTTTTCTGGTCTCATGAACTGAAGGGTACGCATATTATGCAAACGATCGGCTAACTTAATTAAGATAACACGAATATCCTTTGCCATAGCTAAAAACATCTTACGTAGATTTTCTGCCTGTATCTCTACTTTATCTGCATCATAATTTAACTGTGTAAGTTTGGTAACACCGTCCACCAAAAGGGCAATTTCTTCACCAAACTGGATAGCAATTTCATCTGTAGTCAAGACAGTATCCTCCACTACATCATGGAGTAATCCAGCCACAATTGTCTCCTTATCCAACTCCAACTTTGCTAAGATAATTGCCACACAGATAGGATGTATAATATAAGGTTCCCCTGATTTACGTTTTTGTGTTTTATGAGCATCATAAGCAATCTGATAAGCCTTTTCAATGAGACTTAAATCTGCAGAAGGATGATACCCTCGAATCGTATCTATCAATTGCTTAAATAACTCTTTAGGGTCTTTATACTCTTCAGGCTTTAGAGCCTGCTCTACATATTCCGCTTCACTATAAATGGATTTATCAATCTTTTTCTTGTTCTCCAAATTATCACCACCGACTAAAGGAACTTCCATTTTTCTGTTTTATCTAACTATTATAATAATATTGATTTAAAAAATCAATTAATTTATGCGAATTATGTCAATCAGGAGAACTACTTCATTTAAAAAAGAAAGAGGGATAGCCCCCCTTTCTTCTATTTTTAAACAGAAATACTTACTTTCCCGGATATTTTATCACAGCATCAACATCATATCCACTTAGTTTCTTTTTCCCTTCAAGACCTTCAAGTTCCATTAAAAAGGCGATCTTAACAACTTCTCCACCCAACTGCTCAATTAATTCGGTTATAGCCTCAATGGTTCCACCGGTAGCAATTAAGTCATCTATAATAACCACCTTTTGTCCTGGCTTGATAGCATCCTTATGGATCTCTATAGTAGCTGTGCCATATTCTAAGGCATATTCCTTCTCAATGGTTTCACAAGGCAACTTACCCTTTTTACGTACAGGAACAAAGGACTTTTTCAAATTGTAGGCAATTGGAACACCAAAAATAAATCCTCTTGATTCCGGACCTACCACAACATCAAATTCCAAATCCTTTACCAAGTCCTGCATACTATTAATTGCTAATTGCAGACCATCCTTATCCTGTAGCACACTAGTAATATCTCTAAAGATAATTCCTGGCTCTGGAAAATCAGGTATACTTCTTACATAATCTTCGATCTTTTTCATATCTTTTGCTCCTTACTATTCAAAGAGCGCCTTGGCGCCCATGTTGGCATTTTATCTAGTATCTACTAACATTTTTTTGCCCAACTCACAGTATACCAAAAATAGCTAAAAAACGCAAAGGTTACCTGAAATTTTGTATTATTAACTGTATTGTTTGAATTCCATTGTATTCGTTTATATCAGGATAGAAGGTCATATCCATAGATATAGAGGTTCCGTTCCCAGTATAGATTGCATCCAATTCAGATTGTCCATATTTGTTTATTACTAATTCTTCAAAGACATCTAGTTTTTGAAATAGCATTGCAGTAAACCTAAGGGATGGCTGGTCAGGGGATACTACTATCATTCTTAAAACATTTTTATTCTTGCCGATAATTGTTGCTTTTATAACCCGAACATTTTTTTCTGCAAATAGTGGTCTTGTATTACCCTTTCCGTATGGCTCCAAAAAAGAAATCTCTTGTATTAACGAGTAATTGATACGATCAAAGGGTAACACCAAATCAATAGATACCTTCTCCTGTAAATCCTCCTCTGTAAGGGAAACATATTCATTTAATCTTTCTCGCAGTTCCAATAACCTGTCCTTCGGAAGAGATAACCCTGCTGCCATAGGATGTCCACCAAATTTACTAAGAATATCTTTGCATTTATTTAATTCCTCAAACATGTTATAAGCTTCAATGGATCTGGCGCTTCCCTTTATACAATCATGTCCATCTGTCAACACTATTACCGGCCTATAATAGCGTTCCTTCAATCTTCCGGCAATAATTCCTGCCAGGCTTTCATGACAATCCGGTAAATAGATGACCAAAACCTTATCCAATTCATGGGTTCCACTGTCAATAATGGCAATGGCCTCCTCTAGTCCCTTCTGTGTCATCTCCTTGCGTTCATCATTAAGTTCCTTTAACTCCTTTGCCAAGGCTCTGGCTGTCTTTTCCTCCCTGGACAGAAAAAGTCTAAGACTTAGTTGGGCTGAGTCTAATCGTCCAGAGGCATTGATGCATGGACCTATGATAAATCCCAGATGATAAACACTTAAAGGCTTACCTCCTATACCTGTTTCTTCTATCAGGCACCGTAGACCAAGGTTTGTAGTATGGGCAATGTGCTCTAGTCCATACTTTACAATGGCTCTGTTTTCATCCATTAGAACCATTACATCACAGACCGTGGCTATTGCTACAAATTCCAGAAGTTCTTCCATCTCCTTTTTGTTTATGCGTAACGACTCATATAAAGCCTCTATCAGTTTATAGGCAACTACTGCTCCGCAGATTCCCTTATAGGGGTAGTTACAATCCTCCTGTTTGGGATTGACTACCGCATCTGCTTCAGGTAACAGGTAGCTTCTCTTACCCTCTTTCTCTATAAATCCAATATCATGATGATCAGTAACTATCACTGTCATCCTCAAATCTTTTGCATAGGCAATCTGGTCTATGGCTGCAATTCCATTGTCACAGGTTAAAATTGTATTTATACCATCTTCATTGGCTTTCTCAATGATAGAAATATTTATCCCATATCCATCCTTAATTCTCTCTGGAATATCGTAGTCTACAATGGCCCCTACTCTACATAAACCAGTGTAAAGAATATAGGTAGACATTACCCCGTCCACATCATAGTCTCCTACGATTCTAATAGACTGTTTCTTCTCAATCTTGTCCTTCAGTATGGCAACTGCCTTCTTAATATCCTTCATTAACATCGGATCATGAAGTTGTGATAGAGAAGGATGTAGATATTGTGTTAATGCTTCTTCGCTATGAATACTTCTATTGGCAATCAACTTCACCAGTATATCACTAATACCATACTTCTCTGCAATCTTACTATAATCCCCTTGTCTGTTTTTAATAAACCATTTTTCCATCTTTTGTCTCCAAACTAATTGTTTATTGTTCTCCGGACGCTTCTATTTCTGATGATTCTTCTGTCACAGCAATCTTGTCAATCTCTGCTACGTTAATCTCTTCTTCCTCAACGGCAGATTCATCCAGTTTTTCCTTGATCATTTCCAAAAGTCGCTTTTCAATATCTGCTATTCCCTTAAAGGGATACTTTTCTAAAAGCTTAAGAGCCTTCCCGTAATGCTGCTTTGCTTCCGCAATATCTTTTACATAGAAGCCTTCATAGGCCATAAGAATTCTATTCATATCAGGAGTATTCTTTGCTTGTTTCATAAGATTTAATAATTGCTTGGTGCATAGATACTCTATTATCTCTTCTCTCGGACCCTGCAGACACTCAACAAACAAACGCTCCGTATCAAAACTAAACTTGATAAGTTTTGATTGTACCTTTTCTTGTTCCATTTCATTTAACAGATTCACTGCAGCATTATAGTTATTTGTGTCATAATAATATTCTAATTCATAGTTTTTCATATTGGATATTATTGGATTTTTTAGGTTCGCTTCTTTTGGCAGCTGGTAATATTCCAGGGGGAATTCTTTAAAAGATTTATTCTGCGATAAACTTGCCACTATATTCAACTGCTTATAAAAACTCTCCCTTACAAGCTCATCCTTATACATAGCTAGCATATTACTTCCATCATTGGGCATTATGGCATTGGGCATTGGTATCAGATTCGTAACACCAAGTAGGAGCCCAACCATAAGAAAGCATAGCAATATAATTCCAGCTACTCCTGATAAATTAGGAGTCAAAAGATAAATCGCCAATGCAATCAAAGAAAGTACAATGTTTACAAGCCCACCACCTAAATTGTATAAAAACCAAGGAAAATGCCCATCCTTCTTTTCCGGTGGAAGCATGATTGCCTGACCTATTGTTCCCGGAAGCGTATATCTCCTAACCCTCCATTCTCCATCCTCTTTTAAAAACATCAGAGAAAAGATTCGATAGGAATAAAACTTATATCCGGTAAGTCGCCCCATAATGACATGTCCAAATTCATGGACAATTATATGTATAATCATGGAGGTAACGATACTTGGTATGAAGATTGCAATCAAAACGAATCCACTTATCTTGTCACTAGCCTCTACAGAATCTAAAAACATAATAAAACAAAAGCCAAACACAGCTCCAATCAATATAGACAATCCCATAGCAAGTAACTTTTTTACTTTTTCTTTTCTACTTGAGGATTTATCAACATTTGTAATAACAATTCTCTCTTCTGCAAACACCAATACTGCCTCCCTTATTTTAACATTTTTTTGATAAAAGTCTCAGCCTCTATTATAATATAAAATATCCCTTTTGGATAGCAGTTAGTACATAAAAATCCTATTTAATAACAAAAGAAAAAAGGATAGAAAAATGGCAGTCTTCCAATTTTCTATCCTCTTTTTATACTAAATCTTTCTTCTTATACATTTTGTTTCTTCATTTATTTTTCTTTTATCTTCTTTTGTTGCTTTGGATGCATGACATACCATAAGCTACCTGTAATGAAGATAGAGGAATATGCCCCACCAATGATACCTACCATTAATGGAAGAGCAAAATCTTTCAACGCCTCAACACCAAAGATATACAGGAAGAATACCATAATGAAGGTAGTTAAAGATGTATTAATACTTCTTGTTAAGGTCTGGTTGATACTGTCATTTACCACTTCGTCTAAGTTGGTCAGGGCTTTTCTTCCCTTAACATTCTCACGGATTCTATCGAAGATAACGATAGTAGCATTGATGGAGTAACCAACAATAGTTAGCATACAAGCAATGAAGGTGTTACCAACATCTAAGCTACGAATAATAGCATAAACGGTTAATACAACTAACACATCATGGATTAAGGCAATTACTGCACTGGAACCAAAACGGATATCCTTAAATCGAATCCAAATATAGATCAACATACAGACTGTCGCTATTAAGATAGCCTTTACAGCATTGGTCTTCATCTCATTACTTACAGTTGGGCTAATTGTCTCAGAACTAATCTTATCTGCTTCAATTCCATAATCCTTAATAAACATGTCTGCAAGAGCATTCGTCTTATCATCATCCAGAGTAGTTGTTTTAATCACATAGGAATTCTGATTTTCCACGGCTGAAATTACCGGTGTCTCACCTACAACAGCCTTTACAGAATCTGAAATCTTATTCTTTAAATCCTCTGTCAAATCAGTATCTTCACTCATCTGAACCTCTGTAGAAGTACCACCCTTAAAATCCAGACCAAAGTTTAAGATATCATCTCCATCTGCTTTATGAAATACCATAAACCCAACGCCGATTAAAATAATGGCAATAGAAATGCCTGCAAACTTTTTAAAGTTTGCAACAACAGGAATGGATTTTCTCTCCTTTGCCACACCATAGAATTTCTCATCCGTAAAACCAATGTTAAACAGTATATTCATTACAAACTTAGTCACTACAAGTGCAGTAAACATGGATAAGATGATACCAATGGCTAAGGTTTGGGCAAAGCCTTGAACAGTACCACTACCGATGAAATACAATACCGCTGCTGCAATCAAGGTAGTAACATTACCATCTACAATTGCTGAAAGAGCTTTATGGAACCCAAGCTTCATAGCAGAGCGAACTGTCTTGCCTTTGGCCAGTTCTTCCTTAATTCTTGTAAAGATAATTACGTTAGCATCCACTGCCATACCAATGGACAAGACGATACCGGCTACACCAGGTAAAGTCAATGTAATATTTAAGCCATTTAAAGTTAATAAGATTAGTAATACATATAGGCATAATGCAATACTTGCTGCCACGCCAGGTATACGATATACCGAAATCATGAACACTAAAACAACTGCAAGACCAATTGCACCAGCAATTAAGCTTCGGTTTAATGCATCAGAGCCAAGCTTTGCACCAACAATATTGGTACGGATCGATTTGAGCTCAACTGGAAGAGCGCCAATGTTAATAAAAGTAGCTAACTTATTGGCCTCATCATAGTCCTTCATGTTATTAATTTCTGCACTACCGCTAGTAATCGCTTCATTTACGGTAGGAGCACTTACCTGATTCCCATCGTAATAGATAAAAAGAGGCTTTCCTACATTGGCTGCAGTAGCTTCAGCAAATTTAGTAGTTCCTTTTTTGGTGAATTCAAGAAGTACTTTATATTCCGTTTTATTCGTTGATTGGTTAGTTCCAGCATAACCCTGCGCTTTTGAAATCATAGAACCATCCAGTAATACCTTCCCGGATTCATCTCTAAACTCTACCGTAGCTGGTTCACCAAGTTCTGCCAATACTCTCTTAGCATCCTCCTCGCCAGGTATATCTACGTTGATTCGCCTGTCACCTTCTAAATAAACATCTGATTCCAGTGAGTAGGTTTGTACACGCTGTTTTAACTTCTCAAGTGTCAGATTCATCTGTTGCTCTGTAACCTTTTCATCTATGGCCTCATAAGTAACACTAACACCGCCTGCAAGGTCAAGACCCAGATTTATGTTCTCTGCTTTACCACGATGCCATTTGCCAAAGCCAAAAATCACTACAAATGCGCATGCGGCAATAACTACAACTGTAATAAGAAGTTGTAGTATCCCCTTCTTCTTTGTATCCATGGTTTAATCTCCTTTAATTCTTTAATTTGGTATTCTACCCACTTGCTTTTGAAGGCATTTCGTTAAGATTTGCATTCTGCTTGTTAAGTTTTTGTTAAAAGCAGTATAGACCTATTTTACTTCTTTTTATCAATTATGTCTACTTATTGAAGTGATTTTTTGTAAGTAAATCTGTGAAGATTTCGTGAATTTTTTACATTTTTACAGAGTTGTAGGCATAAAAAAAAGAAAATGACATGTATTACTATGCCATTTTCAATCAATTTTTATCATATTAAGACATCCTACTATTACTTGGAGTCTGTTTTCTTATTCTTCCTCTGCTTCTGCAGCTTTAATCATAAGAGCGCTTTCCACACGTTTTCTCTGTAGCTTACAACCTATATCATAGGTACTATTTATATTGCCGTTAAAATTAAAGGCATTGGCAGCACAGCCCCCGCTACAATAGAATTTGGCAAAGCATTTTTTACAATCTTCTTTGGTATATACATTACAAAATTTGAATTCATCCTGAATCTCTGGAGTAGTAATGCCCTCAAATACTGTTCCCATCTTATATTCATCGGTTCCTACAAACTGATGACATGGATACAAATCTCCCCAAGGGGTAACTGCCAAATACTCAATTCCTGAACCACAGCCAGAAAGTCTTTTATAAACACAAGGTCCACCTTCCAGATCAATCATGAAATGGAAGAAATTAAAGCCTTTTCCCTCTTTCTTACGTTTCACCATTTCGGAAGCAAGAATATCATATTCCTTGCAGATCTGATCAATATCCTCTTCTTTCAGAGCATAGCTCTCTTGTGAAGGCGCCACTACTGGTTCAACTGAGATTTGCTTAAAACCAAGGTCTGCAAGATGCAAAACATCCTTAGAGAAGTCCAGATTATTATGGGTAAAAGTGCCTCTTACATAATAATTCATCTGGTTTCTCTGTTCGGCAAATTCCTTAAACTTTGGCAGAATCACATCATAACTTCCTTTCCCATTACGGGCTGGACGCATCCTATCATGAATTTCTTTGCGGCCGTCAATACTAAGTACTACATTGCTCATTTCCTTATTGGCAAAGTCCATAATCTCCTGATTTAACAGAACACCATTGGTAGTTAGTGTGAAGCGGAAATTCTTATCATGTAGTTTTTCCTGCTCACGACCATATTTGACAATTTCCTTTACTACGTCCCAGTTCATCAGTGGCTCTCCACCAAAGAAGTCTACCTCCAGATTGCGACGGTTCCCAGAATTAGAAATCAGAAAATCAATTGCTTTCTTACCAACCTCAAGGGACATAAGAGCTTTTCTCCCCTTATATTCTCCTTCCTCAGCGAAGCAGTACCTACAGGCCAGGTTACAATCATGGGCAATATGTAAACATAATGCCTTCACCACAGTTTTACGTTTCTTGAAATCTATAATTTTATCTTCATAAATGTCCACAGAGAACAACGCATTATCATCCTTAAGACTTTCGATTTCATTTAATGTTTCCTCAATATCTTCCCTAGTAATACCATCCTTCTGGTATTTATCAAGCATTGCTGCAACGATCTCCTCAGCATCTGAGTGTTCATACATTGCAATCATATCATAACTTAAATCGTCTACTACGTGGACACTTCCACTATTTACATCTAATACGATGTTATAACCATTATTTTTGTACTGATGTACCACGACAAATCTCCTTTTACATAACAAAGCAGCGACCGAGGTCGCTGCTAACCTTTAGTTATTGTTTTCACAGGTCTGATTACCAACTGTGCAAGATGTTTTACAAGCTGATTGACAGGAAGTCTGACATTCGCCACATCCACCTTTTTTCACTGTATCTTTAAAACTCTTTGTCTGTAAAGATTTAATACGCTTCATGTTAATAGCCTCCTCCTTTAATAATTACATATGCCATTATTTCTTAATCGGACTAAATCATCAAGCTTTGGTCCTGTTATATCATAATTGCAATTTGTGGGTATTATACCATAATTTACATGGTATGTCAAAAGCCTTATCTTACATTCTAACTAGTTACTAGCTTACCATACCACCTATCATACCACCTAACCCACACATACAAAGTACAGATATAATACTTCCCATACCGTCAAATAGATCTTTGCTAAAGATTACAGAAACTATAAGAATAATTAGGAAATACGCTACTCCCATGGCGATTCCCCATAAAAATCTCTTTTCTTTTTTGGCATTTCCCATGATATATCCACCAACAAAGCTGGACAAAATATATGTAAGAATCAGTCCTACACTAATCACTGCTCCAGGTGGGTCAATCTTATACATAATCAGTGCCAATAAAAGTAAAAGTAGTGCTGTAATAATATACGTAACAAGTAAAGCCTTTACAATAACTAAAGCCTTTCCTGACCTTTGTGATACCCGTTGCATCAAAGTTCCTCCTTCAAGCCTAATAAACACATCTAACCTTTATTAGAATATATTATTCCTTCTATGGTTCTATGCTTGTTTTCTATTTTATTTATGTTATACTTTCCACATAGAGGGCTAGTATACAAAAATGCTCCCCATTTCAAAGGAGGGAACTACCAAATGAAATACATTGATTTACACGTCCATTCCAACTGTTCAGATGGAACTCTCTCACCTACCCAGATTGTATCTCTTGCCATAGAAAAGAAACTTACAGCGTTTGCCTTAACAGATCATGACACTGTTGATGGTGTAGAAGAAGCAATCTCTGCTGCAAAAGCCTCCGCATTAAAAGGTCATCCTATAATTGTAATACCAGGTGTTGAATTGTCAGCCTCCTACAAAGGTGAAGATATTCATATATTAGGTTTATGCCTAGACCATCATAATCCTATTCTGTTACAGGCGCTAAAAGAAGCTGCAAACGAGAGAGAATCAAGAAACAACAAAATGTGCAGCAATCTACAAAAAGTGGGTATCCCTATCACCGTGGAGAAAATGAAAGCAGATTGCAAGGATGCTGTTCTAACAAGAGCTCATTTTGCCAAATTTCTGCTAAAGGAGGGCTATGTTTCCTCTATGAAGGAGGCCTTTACTAAATATCTAGACTCCTCCTCCCCTTATTATGTAACAAGAGAATATTTAACTCCTAAGCAGGCAATCGAGTTAATTCTACAGGCAGATGGGATTCCAGTTTTAGCCCACCCTCTTCTCTACAAACTCACTCCAACTCAATTAAAAATTCTTATTCAGGATTTAAAATCTTATGGTCTTTTAGGGATTGAAGCTATTTACAGTTGTAATGTAAATAATGATGAAGCTTATGTGAAATCTCTGGCTCGAAAATACAATTTGTTTATCACTGGTGGGTCTGATTTTCATGGATCCGTAAAGCCTGATATTGACCTTGGTACTGGTCGGGGAAATCTTTGTATCCCAGAGAGTATTTTATCAGATTTAAAATTTTAGACAAGTGATAATATTTTCCTATCCTCCATAATCAGAATAAATTACTAATTATATCTGCTCCTGCTACAAATGTACCTAAAGAAGCACCTATATTAGCCATAAATACTACAAGTATTGTTCTTAAAAACCTATTTCTAAAGAAGCCTTTAAAAGAAAAGATATCCTCCGGAATTTTTTTAATATCGTAAACTGTTGGCTTCTTTATCTTTGCTTCTACCAAGCCTGTAAACAGACCGCAGGCAAGAACAGGATTTATCGTGGTAAACGGTGCTACTACGAGGGATGTTATGATACTCAAAGGGTGTGCAAGTGATAATGCCGTAAAGAGAGCTGCCAGTATTCCCGTCCAAAGAGCCCATGCTGATAATTGCTCTAATCCGGTCTGTATGTTTACAAAAAAAGCGTATAAAAATAAGGCCATGATAGCAGCAGGTATCATATAACTTACCGTTTTGGAAACCAGACTTTTAGGTGGAACAGTGGAAATACTGTCAATATCTTGTAAGCGATAGATTTCTTTCTGAACACCAGGTACATGGGCACCGCCAAGTACAGCCACTATCTTATTTCCTGGTGCTTCTTTTATCTTTGCAGCTAAGTATTGGTCTCGCTCACTAATTAATATATCCCCAACTTTGGGATAGTTTTTACGTATATCATGTAATACTGACTCTAACATGTCCGTCTTTAGCAACTCTTGAAAATCTTGACTGGAGACACTCGTATCATCTCCCGAGGTAAACAATAGACTGATAATAAGCTTATTCTTTTCCCATAGACTGAGCTTTCTCCAAATACGAAGAAAGGTAGTTTGTACTTTTCGGTCTGCCAAAACTAAAGTTGCACCAATCTCCTTTGCACTATTAATCCCTTGTATCATTTCACCACCCACAGAAGTATTGAGTTGCTTTGCAATTTTCCTTTGATAAGAGCCTAACGCGAGGTTGGCAACAAGAAATCCTACCTTTTTTGACTTAATCACTTGGACAAGGTCTGTACTTTCCCATGCATTGGGATTTTGAATACTATGATATCTGTCCTCGTCAAGCTCAATACAAATACTATCAGGACGCTCCGTTTCAATAACCTGTTTTACAAGCTCCACACTTTCCTTAGAAACATGAGCTGTAGCAATTAATATAATTCTCTTATTTTGATAATCAAGCTCTGTTACATTCTCAAGCATTTCTTTTGCTCCTTTCGATCATCATCCCTTTATTTGTTGAAACAATAAGTTTTCCGTGAAAGCCATAAATTGTTCTTTATCAAGACCGAAAAAATCTATAAAGCTGTCTCCACATAAATTGAGCATATAAATAAAACCGTTCAACAAAAAAATAGAGGAGAGACCGAGTTGATTCGCTCCCACATCGGTTCGAATACTACTATCAGATGACGCTGTTTGGAACAATGAAAGAACCTCTTTATAGATAATTCGGATACAATCGGAATATTTCATGTAATAAGGAAGCTGATTTAAGTCCCTTTTTGTTTTTGTTGATTTCACTTCTGACATCAAGTCAAATAAAGATTCATTATTCTTATAAAAGTCAAAGAATACACCGTAAGTTAACTTAATTTTTTCATAGCCTGTATTGCCGAATTGGATTTTCCCCCGAATATTATCTAATAGCCTCAAATGACCTTTCAGCAATATGGCAAAATATAAATCTTCTTTGCAAACAAAATATCTATAGATTGTCCGTTTTGTATATTCACAACTCTGTGCCAGTGCATCCATAGATGTATTTCTATATCCACCTAGTCGAAATAGATGCTCTGCGTGCTGTAAAATAGTCTTCTCTATCTCTATTTTTTCTCTTTCTTGACGTGACATTTCCTTCTCCAATGAACTTTCCTCCTGATTCTCTTGGTATACTATTAGTATACATGTGTACTATGAGTATACTACCATAACAATTCCCAGTCAACTATGGCTTTATTGGATTAGTCCAAAAAAAAGCTAGCCGTCAGTCTATACATCAACTAACGGCTAGCTTCCTTTTTATTAAATGAAATTATACTTCTTCTTTCTCTTCTGGTTTCTCAACATCTACAATCGCTTCTTTTTTCATAGGAATACGACAATTTTTGTTATTACCAAATTCTACGATTACTACTTCATCCATAATATCAATTACAACACCATAGAAACCACTGGTTGTAAGAACGCTATCACCAATTGCCAAGGAGCCTAATAAAGACTTGTGTTGTTTCTGTTGTTTCTTCTGTGGTCTGATTGCGATGAAATAAAATACTGCACCAATTGCAACAAAGTATAAAATTAGTGTAATCCAAGAGCCACCGCCGGCTCCGCCGCCTGTTGTTAAAAATAAACTATTAATCATGAATAATTCCTCCTATTTATCAACCTGTTATATATTACCGATATTATCGGATTAGGTATCTTGTTGTTCAAAACCTTCAAGTTTCTGCTTCTTATATGCTTTAAAGCGATGTTCTTCGATGGCTTCTCTTATCTCTTCCATCATCGTATTATAAAAATACAAATTATGCAAGACTAAAAGTCGAAGTCCAAGCATTTCTTTTGCCTTTAGAAGATGTCTGATATAACCACGGCTATAGGTTCTACATGCTGGACAACCACAACCCTCTTCAATTGGTCTATCATCAGTCTCATACTTGGCATTTAAAAGATTCATCTTACCATGATTGGTGTAGGCATGTCCATGTCGACCATTTCTAGAAGGATACACACAATCAAAGAAATCCACTCCACGCTCTACTGCTTCTAAAATATTGGCTGGAGTTCCCACTCCCATTAGATAGGTTGGTTTCTCTAAAGGCAGATATGGGACAGTCTTTTCTATAATCTCATACATCTCAGCATGAGTCTCTCCCACTGCTAAACCACCTAACGCATACCCATCTAAATCCAGCTCAGAGATTCTCTTTGCATGTTCAATACGAATGTCTTCAAAGGTTCCACCCTGATTAATTCCAAATAACATCTGCTTTTTATTAATGGTATCCTCCAAAGAATTTAGCCTAGCCATCTCATTCTTACAACGTACTAGCCAGCGAGTGGTTCTGTCTACAGAGTTCTGCATATATTCTCTAGTTGCAGGATGCGGTGGACACTCATCAAAGGCCATGGCAATTGTAGATGCCAAATTAGACTGGATCTGCATACTTTCTTCTGGTCCCATAAAAATCTTACGTCCATCAATGTGAGAATTAAAATAAACTCCCTCTTCTCTGATTTTGCGCAAGCCAGCCAGAGAAAACACCTGAAACCCGCCAGAGTCTGTTAATATTGGTTTGTCCCAAACCATAAACTTATGAAGTCCGCCCATTTGCTTCACAATCTTATCACCTGGGCGCACATGTAAGTGGTAAGTGTTAGAAAGCTCAACCTGAGTCTTAATCTCTTGCAAATCCATGGTAGACACAGCTCCCTTAATGGCTGCTGCAGTTCCTACATTCATAAAAACCGGTGTCTGTATGGTTCCATGAACCGTATGAAATTCTCCTCGTTTGGCATTTCCGTCTCTAGTAATTAATTTATACATATTTGGCTCCATTCATAACCCATGTGCCACTCATGGGAAAAAGATAATTCAGTTAATAAGTATACAGATAAACTCCCTATTTTTCAACATTTTTTAGGATTTTATTTTATTTTTATAATTGACCAAATTTTCATTTTTCATACTTAAAGAAATACCAACTATCTGAGACTCATCCGCCAGATAATTTATCTCATGAATGAAATTATTATACATGGCTTTGGTCTCGTCTGAATACGGAAGATTCTTAATTGCCTCCTTATTATTGATACACTGCCTCTGCCCTTCAAAATAATATTGACAGTGACTGCTTTTGTTCATGTAAACAATGTTTTTATCACATAAACTCCACTACTCAAGGCTACCGGATCAAAAACACTTTGTTTATGCTGAGACTTTTCCGTCTAAACTATGTATGAATTAAAAAAGAGTTTTGCATGCAAAACTCTTTTTTTAATTCATACACTTACATCTATTACATGATCGGGAATTATGAATAAATTTCTACTACTGTACTTTTCTAAGTAGCTGGCCCTGAAAAGCATGATTTAGAGGATATGCCAGTGCGATTGCAGCAATCATCTTTACAATATCTCCCGGAATAAAAGGATACACACACATTGTCAGAGCTGCTGACAGTTTTGTTCCACTTTGAATCATAAACCAAGCAGTACCTATGAGATAACAAGCTATAGTTCCAGCAATCATACCAATTGGATAACCGATATATTTTTTAGGAAGACATCTTACAGCAAACCCGGTAAAGAAGACCATAAACACATATCCTACGAAATATCCTCCCGTTGGTCCTACAAGCTTCTGAATTCCAGCTGTATATCCTGAGAACACTGGTACTCCTACAATACCTAATAATAAGTAAATTGCTACACTGGCTGTTCCGTAATAAGGTCCAAGTACAGCCCCACAGAGATACACGGCAAAGGTTGCCAAGGATATTGGGACTGCAGTAAAGGGAAGATTGATGGCAATTGGTGCAAAAATAGCTAAAATAGCAGCAAACAGCCCTATTAAAACCAAAGTAATTGTATTATTTCTTTTCATATAAACCTCCAAAGTATGTACTATATTCGCAATCAATATGATTTCTTTATTATAGTAATTAAAAACAGAATTGTCAACCTATTAATATATATAGGTTGACAATTCTGTTTTACCTGCCTCTTTACCTGTATACCCCTCAATACGTTACGGTTGAATCAATGTATACAATTTGCTCTTTCATACTACTGAATTCCTGTGGAGCCAAAACCTCCGCGAGCTATGCCTTCCAAATGAGCTACTTCTTCAAACTCAATTTTTGGCTGATTCTTTACGATACGGAATTGACAAATACGGTCATTCACATGAACAACAGTGTCTCTTGTTGCAAATGCTGGCCACTTATAGTGGTCCTGAGATGAATTATAGGACCAATCCACAACACCAACAGAGTTTGTTTGAATCAATCCATAATTCTTGAATGTTGAACTTCTAGGTGCGATATGTGCTTCATATCCTTCTGGAAGTCTCATAGAAACACCAAGATCAACTAACTTAAACTCTCCCGCCTTAAATTCTACTTCTTCTGCAGCTCTAAGATCAATCCAATCAGACTTGCCATCGATGTATTCTAACTTATCAATCTTATCACTATGATATTGTATTTTTATAGTTTCCATGTTTTATACCTCTTCTTCCTTTTGTTTCATATTTACATTATATCGCAGTTTTTAGCCTTTTTAGTCTACCAGCACACTGCTCTTATGCATTCATACCTTCCCATAACACAATCTTATGTTGCTGCAAAGACTCCGGCACCTTTATAATTCTCTGGTTGGAAGAGCCCCTAAAACGTAGTCCTAAATCCTTTTTTTCTAACTCAAACTTTCCATCTACCAAGATATCTAGAAGTTGTAACAACTTCATAGTCTCCGGATAATTCTTGCTCATTGTACCTAGCATGTCCTTTTCAAAATCATATCCGCTGTAGCACCATATACTTTTGCCAGGATACACTTCCCGCACCTTTTTCACAAGAGCTAACACTGCCTTTTGGTTTTCTGGTTCAAATGGTTCTCCACCTAATATAGTCAGCCCAGCAACATAATCAGGCTTTAAAAATTCTAAGATTTTATCAATGGTTTCTTCCGTAAAAGGTGTTCCATAGTCAAAATCCCACGCTACCTCATTAAAACACCCCTTACAGTGATGAGTGCATCCACTGACAAAAAGGGATATGCGGACTCCAGGCCCATTTGCCACATCAAACTGCTTAATATCTGCGTAATTCATTGTCTCTTCTCCAATTTTAAAGCAAAAAACCAATCTACTCTCTTTTTACAATTGCACCATCTATTATACACAAAATTATAACAAAATAAATAAGTATCTATGAAAGAATTTTATATATTTTTGGTCGATACGTTACATCAACAAGGGAGCTGCCCAACTTAAGCAACCCCCTTGTTAATCTCTATTTCACTATTACCTTTCATAAACTTAGTCTTTATTTCATTAGTTCCGGCTTAGTAATGACTACCTTCCCATCTACCAAATCCATCTTTACCTTGTTATCATTTACTCCCAACTGCTCAAGAATCTCTCTTGGTATCTGTACGCGACCAGCCTTATCAAGGATAACATACTCCTCCTGAGTTTCTTCTTCCATCCAGTCAAGTGGATGGTTGTTCTTTATGGCTTCCTCATAGGAATTCTTTAGGATACGCTCACTGCTTGTCTTTCCATCCCGGATCGATACCACACGCTGCACCTTCTTAGAAAGATTCGTATCATGGGTAACAATGACAATGGTTAATCCCAACTCCTGATTGAGCTTTCGAAATACATCTAGAATATAGTCTGCTGTCTTTCTATCAACAGATCCAGTTGGCTCATCCGCTAACAACAGCTTTGGCTGATTCGCTAAGGCTATGGCGATTGCAATTCTCTGTTGCTCACCACCGGATAACTGACTTAATCGGCTGTTCTTCTTGTGAGACATTCCCACCATCTCTAGTAATTCCAGGGCACGTTCCTTCTTACTACTCTCTGTTCCAAATAACATGGGAGTTATAACATTCTCCTGGGCACTTAAGTAAGGAAGCAGATTTCTGGCATTATTCTGCCATACAAAACCTACGGTGTCCCTTTTATATAACACCAGTTCCTTCTCGGTCATGGCAAAGAGGTTCTTTCCATCCACATGGAGGGAGCCGGCACTTGGTCGGTCAAGTCCTCCAATCATATTCAGAAATGTTGACTTACCGCTACCACTGTTACCAATGATAGCAGTCAGCTCTCCCTGCTCAACAGTAAGATCTAGTCCCTGAAGAGCTACCACCTCGATATCTGATGTTTTATAGATTTTCATAAGATTATCTGCTACTATCATCGGTTCACTCATCGACTATCTCACCATCCTCTAATTGAAATACTACATCTCCTGCAGACATTAACCCCACATCGTGTGTCGTCATTATTATGGTTATCTTTTCTTTCTCCACCAGTTCCTTAAATAGTGTTACCACTGCAATACCAGTATTACTATCTAATTCCGCTGTTGGCTCATCTGCAATAATGATGGTCGGCTTATGGGCAATGGCTCTGGCAATAGCAACTCTCTGCTGTTCACCACCAGACATCTCCTGAGGCATATGATACATTCGTCCCCCTAAGCCTACCTGCTTTAGACACTCCTCGGTTCTTGCCTTCCGATCTCCCTTGTATTCCGCAAGCCTTAGGGCAAATTCTACATTCTCATAAGCTGTCATGTTAGGAATTAGGCTAACCGACTGAAAGATAAAACCGATTTCTTTGCGCCTGAGCTGCTCTTTTTCACTATCACTTACCTCTGTGATCTCTCTTCCTAAAAAATACACCTGCCCGGAAGTTGGGGTATCTAGAGCACCTAATATATTAATTAAAGTCGTTTTTCCAGAACCAGAGCG
>JAEYPA010000170.1 GCA_023411225.1 Bacillota bacterium | reverse complement strand
TAACCTCATTGTCCTCATGAAAAGTACTATTATAATAGTCATCGTATTGTACTTTTAAGGTACTTGCAGCCCAGTCATCCTGATAAGTCAGGGCTACCACAGCATTTGTATCATTAGAAACATATGGTAAGATAGGCATCTCTACATCGTTGTATCCTTTATCGTCTTCTTGGCTATAAGGTGATGCGTCATATTGAATCTTGGCACAGTACTTTCTTCCATTATATGTTATATTAGATACCTGAAATTGATACTTTCGCTTGTCATTCTCTTTAAGAGAATAGCTGTAATTACCTGCCGAGTCTGTTGTTCTCGTAATACATGGTTCTGCTGCATCAATATAAGTATGGGTCGTTGCATCATATTCTACTTGCCCGGTTACAACACTACCGATATCTTCTAGAGAAAACAGTTCAAAGGTAGCCACATCATTTTTATAAATTAGCTGTTTCGCTACATCCTCAAAAGAAGCCTGTGTCTTTAAACCCTCCATCATATTCTGTCCCAAAGTTGAAGCATCCTGTACTTGCCTAGAAATCTGGTTTATACGGCTTGCCTGCGAGATATTACCCAATATAGGAGCTATAATTATAGCAAGAATCAACATGCTAACTAGAACCTCAATTAAGGTAAATCCATTATTCTTTTGCTCACTTTTTTTCTTGAATTTGATAAACTTCAAACCAAACATGGATTCTCCCTCTTTCTAACAAAACAATCACTTAGCTATTTACCTCTCATTGTCCTAATTATTTTGACCTTTTGTGTCCTTATCTTTCTTATTATTACTAATGACTTCTCCAAATATATTCTTAATTCCAAACGGCTTACTAGGAATCTCCAGTGGTTTATAGATAGCTCCTACACCGGAAATGCTGTAGCTACTGTACTCTAGATTACCGGTTAACAGACCTGTAGACTTATCAACAGCCAGATTCACCATATTAATTGATTTACAACTTTTATACTTGGTAATAAGCTCAACCATCTTTTTCATTTGATTGTAATCAGCCTTAAAGCTTAATTTAGTGATATTTTTACAACCTGTAAAATTAAGCTTTTCAACCACAGGTCCATCACCTTGAAACATTTTTTTTAATGAATCTAATACTCCTCCTGTATTCCCATTACTAGAAGCTGCACTATTAGGAGTTACTGATTGATTTGGTGTCGCTTCATCAGTTGTCTTAGCCCCATCCGAATTCACCTCTGTTTTTCCTTCTGTTAAACTCTGTGGAGTATATACAACAGATGGCTCTGAAAAATTGAACGCATTAATCCATGCACCACTTGTCTTTTCTATTATACTGGATAGATAGATTTCATCCTGATTCTGAACAGTTGCCGGAAACTTAGCTATAACAGCCTTTGTCTTTTCCTCATTGTCCTTAATCTTCTGAATATATTCATCTCTGTGTATATTACTTGATTCTAAGGTCTCATATTTCGTCTTTAATACCTGGGTCTCTTTATTTATGGCATCTGTTTTGTCACTATATTTTTTATAGCCAAAGAAATAGGAAGCCCCTAGCAACAATACACAAGCAAGCAATATTAATAATTTTGCATCTTTTTGACTAATCTTCATCTGCTTCCCCTCCTATTTAAAAACACAAGTAACCGTATAGGTCACTTCTGGCATATTGTTTTCATCTAAAGTCTCCACATAATTTGATACTGATACCGTCTGAATGCTAGCAAAAGAACGTAAGATTTCTACATACTTTGCACATACTTCCTTAGAGGTGGAAGTCGCCTGAATGTTCGCTAAATTATCCTGAAGAGACAGTGCCTTTACAAAGGTTCCTGCTGGTGTCTTTTGTTCAAGTTCTGCAATAAAATCAAGGAGATTATCGGAAGCACTTTTTGTCATCGCATCAAAAGCCTCTAAGTTCTTCACATTATCTTCACTAATCTGATAGGAAGAATATATATCCTGTATATCCTGAATATCATCAATCTTTGCCTGCGTATCAACTTTACTCTGTTTCGCGCTCTGATAAATCAAATAGGAGGAAAGATAAATTGCTACGGATCCTAGCGCAGCTACTATAAGTAACAGGATTGGGAACAGCATTGTACTGTTACTTACTGGTTTTACAGAATACTCTGCAGGAGTGAAATCTAAGGGAGCAATAGCTGCACCAATACAGGATAAAAATACACTTTGGTTACTTTCTATTTCCAAAGAAGTCTTACTAAATATAACATTATCTAGCTGGCGAAGTGATTTTACCTCAAATCCCATTTCGTTCATAATCAGCTGTGCTAAACCCTGTATTCCAGAACCCTCCCCAGTAATATAGAAATTCTCGATTTTCTTTCCCGGATGTTTTGTCACAAAGTAATCAATTACCCTGCTAATATTAGAAAGGAGATTACCAAGAGAACTAGTAACGTCGCTTTTTGCATTTTCCCTTATGGAAAACTGACTATACTCCTCCGATATATCTTCCAGAGTAAAAGCAGTTTCATCACTACTATCAAAATGCTCATTGATTAATTGTTCCTTACCTAGCAGCCGCATAGCTTCACTGTAATTATTTACACGAAATACAGAATTGCTAATAACTGCAGCTGAAATGGCTGAAGTACCATAAAGCATGGTACGTTGTAATAACAGGTTTCCATTTTCTAACAAGTTAATAATTGTATTCTGATCATTGATTTGAACTACAAGATTAACACTAGTACTCACATGTTGCCGCAGTAACTGATAGGAACTGTTGCCAGTATAGTCTATGGATACGATATGAGAATTCATCATATCGGCCAATTCAAAGTAAGTTTTTATTAACAAAGCAGGTGCAGCCAAAACAAGGATTCTCATTTGCTTCACTTCTTTAGTATTGATTTTCTCTAATACAGAATAGGTAATATCATATTCTTCAATATTGATTGGAAAATAATCCTTAGCATTTGTTTTTATAATATCTGTAATTTGATTATCTTTAACCAATGGAATCATAGCCTCACGACTGGCTATCTTGGTAGAAGACAGGGTAAATATAACTTTGTCATTTTTCATACCGGCAAGATTTAACTGTTCCCTCAAAACAGTGGCCAATGCCAGTTTATCTCTTATAAACCCATCTTCCATCACTCCAGCGGGGGTCTCAAAAGAAACACTGTTATATACATGGGGATTCTTTCTTCTATAATCCACCTCGCACATTCTAATCATTTGTTGACCAATCTCAATACTTAAAACCTTATTGCTCAATGTTATTCCTCCCCTACGTTTACCTTCTTTACATTCAAACTATAATAATGACCTATAAACATAAGTCGATATACCAATCAATCAAACGGGTTCCCCACAATACACTTACCATAATCCCCATACTAAGATAAGGACCAAAAGCAAGGACATGGTCTACTCGTGTTATTTTCATACGTGTAATATGTATAATGGAGCCAAATACACATCCTAGGAAAAAAGATAATACTACTAATTTCCACCCAATTAAAAGTCCTACGGCAGCCATCAACTTACCGTCTCCATCTCCCATTCCCCTGCCTTTTGTCAGAAAAATAATAAGGTAAATGAAGCTACTAACTGCAAAAAAACCGATTACATAATCGCTCCAATGAGCCAAATCGGTTACAACACGAATCATACCTAGACAAAAAATAAAAACATTAAAACCTAAAGGAATCTCAAAAGTTCTAAAATCAATAATGCTTAATGCTAGTAATACTGAAAACAATAAGGCATAAAGCAAAGTTTCAATAGAAAATCCATACAGGAAGTAAATCAAGAGATACATTGCACCATTTATCAGTTCAATCACTGGATATTGAAGGGATATGTGGGTTTTACACTTTCTGCATTTGCCACATAAAATGATATAGCTAAACACCGGTATTAGATCATACCACCTCAATTGGTAGTCACAGTTCATACAATGTGAACGAGTGGTGACAAAATTCTCTTTTTTCGGAAGTCGATAGATTAACACATTAAGAAAACTACCAATTATAATTCCATATAAAAAAATAATCAGATAAAATAATAGGTCCACAATTGTTCACTCTTTCTAATAGTATTGATTTCCATATGGAAGGTTAGTTAAGGGTACGTATATTAATTTTCCATAATCAGGGTGACAGGCACCCTGGTTATGGAAAAAGTTATGCTTATGTATATGTTAAATGTTTAAAGTAAGTAAAAGGATTATAGTATTACTGCGCTTCTATTGTAGTAGTGTAACCTTTTGTCACACTTCCTTTGATAGTAATCACTATACTCTTTCCTTCACTAGATGCCGGATAGGTCTTACCTGCATCACCATCTTTCAGATCGAGATTTGACTCAAACTTTGTTTTGAAACTATCAGGTAAATTGGAAGAAAACTCCGCATTACCATCTGCGCCAATTGTTACTGTTGCAGCAGTAATAGTAAAGTCGCCATAATTTTCATTACTTAAAGTGACATCTGCTGCATCCTTTAAGATTTTTAGATTGGAATCATCAACTGTCTTGTTAGAATCACCAATATACTTCACAAACTGTGTCGCAATAACCCCAACCAGTACTGCCATAATGGCAATAACTACAATGAGCTCCACCAGGGAAAAACCTTTGTTTAACTTACTTTTTTGTTCTTTTACTTCTTGCATGTTTATTCTCTCCTTTTCATTATAATTGTTCTATTATAAACATTCCAAACTATAAATTATTCCCCCTGTCTGGAATGTATATAACCTATATCATGTTATCCATATCCTTATACATCTGAAGCATTGGACCCATAATTGCTGCAATGAGAAGACAGACTATCCCCGCAAGGACAATGATTATCATCGGCTCTAAGGCTGCTGTTAATCCTTGTGATGTAATCTCAACTTCTTCGTCATAATAATCTGCCAAACGATTTAGCATACCCTCAATATTACCAGTCTCCTCCCCGATATGTGTCATATGATGAACCATAGGGGGAAATATGCCAGACGCTTTGATTGGTACTGAAAGAGGAACTCCTCTTGCTACCTCAGTCTTGGCGTTTAATAGTACATCCCTCACAATCTTATTATCGATGGTCTTCGCAGTCATCTCCAAGGCCTCTATTAATGGAATACCAGCAACAAGTAGAGTACTTATAGTCCTGGCATATCTGGCAGAATAGGTCTTGACATTTAACTTTCCAAATACCGGAATCTTTAATGCCATTTTTGAAAAAAACAGTTCTCCTCTAGGAGATCTCTTAAAAGCAATCACGCCACCAATAATTGCAGCTAAAGCCAATAGCAAAAAGTACCACTTTGCTATAATAAAATCACTGGCATTCTTTATTACCTTGGTGATAAGGGGAAGTTCAGAGCCCATAGATGCAAATAAATTCTCAAACTTAGGAATTACCACTACAAGCATAACAATGATTACAATCAAAGCTACAATTCCTACCGCACAAGGATAGATGGCTGCCTTCTTTATCAGAGCTTTTAACTTATTTTCTTTCTCAAAATGAGAAGCCATACGTTCAAAAGCAATCTCCAGATTACCAGAGGCCTCCCCTGCTTCAACCATATTAATTAAAATAGGCGGAAATACCTTTCCCTGCATTCTCATAGCAGTAGCCAGGTTGTCCCCTTTCTCTACAGCTATCTGGGTATCTCTTATAGCAGTTGCAAGTCTCTTGTTGTTGGTCTGCTCACTCATCATATCCAGTGCACTAATAATAGATACACCAGCAGAAAGGATTCCTACAAACTGTCTGCAGAATAGGCTAAGATCCCTTGATTTTACGCCACCACCTATTGTTATATTCAAATCCCTAGATAAAGCAGATTGTGTAGCTACATTGACAGGGATTAGACCATCTGCCTTTAACTGCGCCTTTACCTTATCTGCAGAAGCTGCTTCCATGCTACCTTTTTTCTCTTTACCATCTATACCTATGGCAACGTATGAAAAGCTGTCCATCTTAGTACCTCCCTAAACACGTTCAAATTACAGTAATTTACATCATGAATACCTTGCGACTCATTGTGACAGGATCCTGTGAAAAAGCGACACACTTATCAGCATCAATCATTCGTTTTGCATATAGTTCATAAAGAGCATCATCCATAGTCTGCATACCCATCTTCCGATTGGTCTGCATTACAGATTGAATTTGATGCGCTTTGGCCTCACGAATAAGATTACGAATAGCGCTATTAGCATACATAACCTCGTATGCAGCCGCACGACCATTGCCACTAGCAAGTGGTATTAATTGTTGGGATACAATACATTCTATAACCGTAGCCAGCTGGATACGTATTTGTTGTTGTTGATATGGTGGAAATACATCTATAATACGATCAATTGTATTAGCCGCTCCAATTGTATGTAATGTAGAAAATACAAGATGTCCTGTTTCAGCTGCCGTTACAGCAATAGAAATAGTGTCCAGATCTCGCATCTCACCTACAAGAATGACATCCGGGTCCTGACGTAATGCAGATCGAAGAGCAGAGGCAAAGGTTTGGGAATCATTTCCAATCTCTCTTTGATTTACAATTGATTTCTTATGCTTATGTAAATACTCAATAGGATCCTCCAACGTAATAATATGAGAGTTATGCTTCTCATTGATTATATTGATGAGGGAAGCAAGGGTTGTGGATTTACCACTTCCTGTTGGTCCAGTTACCAACACAAGTCCCCTTTTCTTATTAGTCAACTCCACTACTGAATTAGGTATTCCCAAATCCTCCGGCTTTGGTATTGATACACCAACCAGACGAATTGCTGCAGCATAGGAGCCACGTTGCTTAAAGATATTGACACGGTAACGCCCCAAATGTTGTATTGCATAGGAAAAATCTACTTCCCCCTTCTCATCTAGTATCTCCTTATGACGCTCATCCAATAGAGCCATAACCATACTAACGGTATCATCTGGAGAAAAAACAGGCGCTCCTATATTAACCAATTCTCCATTGACACGACACTTAGGTGGAACTCCAACAGTAATATGTACGTCAGATGCTCCCTTCTCATTAGCCATGACTAAAAGTTCCTTCATTGTAATCATAAATACTACTCCTTATTCCTAACTTCGACTCTACTGTCAAACTACTCAAATGTAACTCTCTTCATTTCTGATAAAGAGCTAATCCCCTCCATAACGCAGCGACCGGCACTCATCCTAAGTGTATGCATGCCTTCCTTAATAGCCTCTGCTTCTAAATCATCTGCTGATCTATGCTCATTAATCATTTTCTTGAGCTTTGGTGTTATTGTCATAATCTCATAAATACCGATACGTCCAAAATATCCTGTCTCTCCGCAGGAAGCACATCCTCCCGGTTCAAAGATAGTCAGTTCCTGATCTAGAGGCACTTTTAACAGTTCTTTATCGAAATCCGTGGCCCTAACTTTCTTTTTACAATTAGGACAAAGTCTTCTTAATAAGCGCTGAGCTATTATTCCCACAGTAGAGTCAGCAATCAAATAAGGCTCTACTTCCATATCCTCTAATCGGGCTATAGAACTGGCGGCACTATTGGTATGCAAGGTGCTTACAACAAGGTGACCTGTAATGGCTGCTTTAACGGCAATCTGCGCTGTCTCTGTATCACGTATCTCACCAATCATAATAATGTCAGGATCCTGCCGAAGAATTGAACGCAGGGCACTGGCAAAAGTTAGCCCAGCCTTTGTATTGGTCTGGACTTGATTAATTCCATCTATGTTAGCCTCAACTGGATCCTCAACAGTAATAATATTTACATCTTCGTTATTGAGTTCACTTAAAGCAGTATATAAAGTAGTAGATTTACCACTTCCTGTTGGCCCCGTAACAAGAATAATGCCATGTGGATGAGCAAGAATTTGATTAAATTCTACTAATTCCTGTTGAGAAAATCCTAATTCTGATTTTTTTCTATTAAGTGCCTTTTTAGCTGTCAAACGCATAACAATCTTTTCACCAAAAACCGTAGGCAAAACTGACACACGGATATCATATTCAGTTCGGTCCACAATCTGAGTAATTCTTCCATCTTGAGGTTTTCTCTTCTCAGATATATCCATACCACCAATAATTTTAATACGAGCTACTATAGCAGCAAATAAGTTCATCTTATATTGCATGGTTTCCATTAGAACACCATCGATTCGATATCGTACTCGAACCCTATTCTCCATAGGTTCTATATGTATATCACTTGCGCGCTGACGAACAGCCTGTTCTATAATTGTCTTAACAAGTAAAACAATAGGCGCATTTTCTACTTCCAAATTGCTAGTATCAGCATCTTCCTCTTTATATTGACTTTCCTTTTCTTTCGTATACTGTTCTGCAACAGCCATAGCTTCCTTGTTGCCATAATACTTGTCGATAGCTTTAAGGACATCTGTTGTAGTAGCAACAAATGGATTCATCATCCTATCAGTAATAATGGATAGGTCATCTAATGCAATAAAGTCCAGTGGATTAGCCATAGCAAGGTTGATTATGCTAGGATTACCATCCTTGTAACCAAAGGGAATTACCATGTGCTTCCTTAATACCTTATCTTCCACAAGATTTATTAGTTCATCAGGTATCTTAATCTCAGAAAGATTAACAATGTCGTAATCTAATTGAATATGAAGTGCCTTGGCAATCTGATACTCAGTGACATAACCCATATCTGTCAAAACTTCACCAAGCTTGTTCTTTGATATTTTCTGTTGCTCTAAGGCATCTTTTAATTGTTCTTCAGTTACAACTCTGGCAGCAACTAATAAATCACCTAATCGCTTTTTCTTTCTACGAAATCCTTCAATTGCCATTGTTCAAACCCCTTTCTCTTGATGTAAAAATATGTAGACACATAATAATAATATCACTATTTTTAGCTATGTTCAACCATATTTTCCTAATTTTATGTTATATCTGGGTTTTTATTCATATATTACTCTTACTTTTACATTATATTATTATATTTAATAAATTTATACTGTCATAGCAAAAATAAGGTACCAATTGGAATAAAATACATTTTCCTATTGGTACCTTTTAATACTAATTAAAATAAACTAGCTCTTCTTCTGGTTTTGTGGTAGGCTCCACGACTTTGGCATAAAGCACTGGACCTTTTCCACGGTATTCCTTACGATATTCAACACGAACCTCAGCCTCAATGTGAATCCATTCCTTGAGTTTCAGGTTCTCCACCCCATTATAGTTGCAGACAAACCCTATAAAAGCAATGTCATCTGCACAACAGGTCATGGCAAATCTTCCTGGTACAAACTGGTTCTTTGGGAAGTTACGATTCTTATATACAACAGCCTTCATAGACACTGTCTTACCTGCATATTTCTTAGGATTTTCCATGGCATCCATATACCAGATTCCATAATCATCATCCTCAAGGGTTATCATCTTAGCATTGACATCGTAAGGTAAGTCCTCATCGGTCTCTGGCAGTGGTGCTCCATCTAACCCTTCAAAATATACTGTGGCTTTCCGATTGACCGCCTTCACACTGCGCTTCCAATTACCTTTTTTGATATCCGGATTACATCGATTAAAAACAATTAAGTCTGACAATCCAATCTGTTCCATAATCATGGATTTCATATTGGTATTGTATACCTCAAAGGTAGTGGCATCAATGGTGGAAATCACCTGTACCACCGGCCAATTCTCAGGAAGTACTTCGTCTACCAGACGAGATACCTTCCACATTCCGTTAAACTCAATTAACACACGGGCTGGGTTATAAAATGCCTCCACTCGTTTTATAAATTCCGTTGTTAGCTCCTCTTCCTCTTCTACTGTAACAACATCTACTTTTAAATTGGAAAGGGCAACCTCATCAAACTCTTCCGTTCCTTCTTCACATAGTATTAACAGCGTCTTTTCTCCATCGACAAAATCCGGATCAGAAATTGTATCCATAATAAAGGTGGTCTTTCCACTTTCCAAAAAACCTGTAAACAGGTAAACAGGGATTTCCATACTTAATCATCCTTTTATTTTCTTTTTTTCTTACACATGAAAAAGTTGTTCCAATTGTGCTTGATCAATATTAGAGCCAATGACACAAAGTTTACCGGTAATCTCAGGGGTACCGGTGCGAATCTCGTATTCCCCTGGAACTAAGTCAAAATAAATCCACTCTCCAGTTACATCCGGAACAATTCCTTTTGCTCGTAAGACAATACCATATTTATCGGTATTTGCTAAGCTCTCCAAAATATCCTTCATCTCATCTTTACTGTATCGATGTGGTGTCTCTATGCCCCAGCTGGTGAAGACCTCATCAGCATGGTGATGTCCTTCATGATGATGCTCATGATTGTGTCCGCAGCAGCATTCCCCATCATGGTCATGATGATGCTCGTGGTCATGATGCTCATGACCACCACAGCACTCTCCCTCATGATGGTGATGATGCTCATGGTCGTGATGATGTCCTCCACAAGACGGACAGATTTCTTCCTCATCCATAAGCTCCTCCACCATTGAGCGGGTTGACTCCATTGCCTCCAACACCTTTTTACCATCCAACTGTTCCCATGGTGTGGTAATAATCGTTGCTTTCTCATTATGTTGTCGAATTAAATCTATGGTAGCATCCAGCTTGTCCTCTTTGATATTCTGAGTACGACTAAGCACAATAGTCTTAGCGTTCTCTACCTGATTATTAAAGAATTCACCAAAGTTCTTCATGTACATTTTACATTTGGTAGCATCAGCTACAGTAACCAGGCTATTTAAGTGAATATCAGTATCTTCTGCCACACCCTGCACTGCCTTTATTACATCAGAGAGCTTTCCAACCCCTGATGGCTCAATGATGATTCGATCTGGAGAAAACTTTGCAAGTACCTCTTTTAATGCCGTTCCAAAATCACCTACTAAGGAACAACAGATACAGCCGGAATTCATTTCTGTAATCTCTACTCCTGCATCCTTTAAGAATCCGCCATCTATGCCAATCTCACCAAATTCATTTTCAATTAAAACAAGCTTTTCCTCTACAAAAGCTTCTTGTAAAAGCTTTTTAATGAGTGTTGTTTTTCCTGCACCTAGAAAGCCAGAAAATATATCTATTTTTGTCATATTAATCCTTCCCTATGGTTCTTCCTCTCTTCCACGGGGAATGGACCTCCTTTCTCGTAATTGCTTTATTATGACGCATTTGCACCATAGTTAGTATTATAACACTTTTGCTACATTTTTCGCGATAAAAATTATCATATTTCTCTTGTATAGGTTTTCAGCCATTGAGCCTCCTCATTAGACAGATTTGGACTTAAGACCTCATAAACACGTTTATGATAGGAATTTAATCTCTGTTTTTCCGTGGCATTCATACAAGTAGGATCGATGGCATCCAGATCAATTGGAGCCAAAGTAAGGGTATCAAAATACATAAATTGACCATATTCATTCTTAACACCCTGCCTGCAAACCAGTTCATTTTCAATTCGAATACCATAGCATCCTTCCATATAAATCCCGGGTTCATCTGTGGTAACCATACCAGCTTCCAGAATACAACTGTCATTGCGTTCAGGTACCTTCTTCCAACGAAAACCATTAGGTGCCTCATGAACATTAAGGAGATACCCTACGCCATGTCCGGTGCCGCATTTATAGTCTAAATCCATATTCCACATAGGCCCCCGTGCCAGAATATCCAAGTTCATTCCAGTACAGCCATAAAGAAATTTTGCGTTGGCTAAGTTAAGCATACCATTTACCACGGCAGTAAAATGTTTCTTTTGTTGGTCATCCACCTTACCTAAAGCAAAGGTTCTGGTAATATCAGTGGTTCCTTCATAGTATTGACCACCGGAATCGACCAATAGCAGGCCTTCCGGCTCTAGTGTTGCAAAAGACGACTCAGTGGCACTGTAATGCATCATAGCGGCATTTTCTTTATACGCACAAATGGTGTCAAAGGATAACCCCAAATACCCCTTCTGACTTTCCCTTAGGTTCTTTAGATAATCACTGGCAGACAGCTCTGTAATGGTCATTCGACCTACATTATTCTTTAACCAATACATAAACTTAGTAACAGCCAATCCATCCTTAATATGAGCTTTCACCAAATTCTGAATCTCTGTTTCATTTTTGATTGCTTTCATTAAGGTAGAAGGATTTGGTTTGTCATAAATCTTAATGTCTTTTTGTAAGCTGTTGGTGATGCAATAATTTACACGATTCTCATCCAACAGAACCTTTTCCTTTAAAGACACACACGAAAGATAGGAATATATATCATCATATTCCTTTAGGGTGATTGTATTCTCCTCTAGGTATTTCCTAACCTCTTTATTCAATTTGTCTTGATCTACAAAAAACAATGTATCCTCTAGGGTAATCACCAAATAGGATAGCACCACAGGATTATGTTTTACATCATTTCCACGAAGATTTAAAATCCAAGCAATATCATCAAGAGATGTAATCACATGAAGGGTTGCACCTACTTGCTTCATCTCTTCTCTAATTCTAGCCAATTTATTGCCACAACATTCTCCTGCATAACAATTTTCTAATAGATAGACCGGCTCCTTCGGAAGTGTCGGTCTATCTTTCCAGCATAGATCCACCAAATCTTCCGCAAAAGAAAGGCTAATTGTCTTTACCTTCAGTTTCCTGGAAAGCTCGTCCCCCCATTTGGCGGATACAACTTTTCCGTCAAAACCGAGAATTCCATTCTCTGACATTTCCTCAAGAAGAAACTCCTCTATAGATAAAACCCCATCCTCTCCCTGCCGGAACAGTTCAATTGTGGAATTTTCTAATTGTCTGGCAGCCTGAATAAAGTACCGGCCATCGGTCCATAGCCCTGCTTTCGTTAAAGTTACTACCAGCACCCCTGCTGACCCTGTAAACCCAGACATAAACTGTCTGGCAGTAAAATACTCCCCCACATATTCGGACTGATGGTAATCGGCAGTTGGAATAATATAAGCCTCCAGACCTCTTTCTTTCATTATACTACGAATTAATGCTAATCGTTCTAAGATCATAATAACCTCCATCCTAAGTCTAACCCGTTTCTATTACTCCTTTATTATAGTTATTCCAGATAAAAATGCAAGAAGAGGAAGTTTCAAAGGCATCCAGTAACTGCTTTCGCAGTCACTGTTTTCCTTCTACTACTTCCTCCTTCTGATTCGTATTATTACATTTACCATTCTGTACACTGATTGTTAATAGTGTATCCCCTAATTGAGTAAATACCACACCTAATAACTCAATATCATCTTTATCACAGCATTTGGATATTGAGCAAGCTACAGCAGTTACAAAGGAGACTAATTCACAAGGGCTCATACAGCACATACTATACCTCTAAAAGTTTCTTATGTTTAGTATATGCAACCATACTTAGATTCGAAACTCTCTCGAAGCTTTTTAAGAGCCTTTTTTTCGATTCTGCTAACATAGGACCGGGAAATATTAAGGCCAACCGCAATTTCTCTCTGGGTCACCTCTTTATTCTCTCCCAGTCCATATCTTAACACTATTATTTGTCTCTCCCGTTCTGTTAACACTTCATTCACTAGTGTATATAATAACTTGATGTTTCTTTTCAACTCCAGATTCTCAACAATGTCAATATCAACACTTTCTATTATATCTAACAGATTTATTTCGTTACCTTCTTTATCAGCCCCTATGGGTTCATAATAATATACTTCTTTTGACTGCTTCTTTTCCCCACGAAGCAACATCAAAAGCTCATTTTCAATACATCTGCTGGCATAGGTGGCTAAGCGTATTCCTTTACTCATATCAAACGTATCAATGGCCTTAATCAAACCGA
>JAEYPA010000109.1 GCA_023411225.1 Bacillota bacterium | reverse complement strand
GGGTAATATGAATAGCCAGGTAGGTCTTTCCTTAACGTTATTTGGGATAGAAAAGAGGCATCAGGTAGCAGTGGTAGAAATGGGAATGAGTGAACCGGGAGAGATGGAGAAACTGGCAGCTATTGCAAGACCTACCATTTCGGTTATCACAAACATTGGGGTAAGCCATATCGGTCAGCTTGGCTCAAAGGAGAATATTCGACGCGAAAAGCTTAATATTATTGATGAGAATATAGAAAATAGTGTAATTTATGTCAACGGGCAGGATGCTTTATTAAAAGAATTGGTTTCTTTTCAAGAAAAATTATTCGAAGGAGAGCATAGTGTTCCATTAGCTGAAAAAACCTGTAGAGCATTAAAACAGACTGTAATTAAGTCCTATGGAATCGGAGAAGGTTTCTCTTATACAGGTAAGAATGTAGCCAGTCAGAAGGAGAATACAATCTTTACCTATGTCAGTGAACGACACAATGAAGAGGTTACCATACAGGTCTTAGGGGAGCATAACGTGATGAACGGAATCGTTGCTCTTGCTATAGGGGAACAGCTAGGCATTGATCCTAAGGTAGGAAAAAAGGGCTTATATGAGTATCAGCCAATAGCCATGAGAGGTCAGATTCTTAGAAAGAATGGGCTTGTAATTATAGATGATACCTACAATGCCAGTCCGGATTCTATGAAGAGCGGAATTGCGGTTTTACTATCTTTAGAAGGCGTTAATCGAAGAGTAGCTGTTCTTGCAGATGTGCTGGAACTTGGAGAAGCCTCCTATGACCTACATTATCAGGTAGGTGAATCCATTGTTGAGGATGCATTAAAAGGAAAGAAGATAGATGAACTGGTAGTGATAGGTGAAAGCGCAAAGGCAATCAAAGAAGCAGTAGATGCAGGAAAGGTTGAAATAAAGACTAATTGGTTTGGAAGTAATCAGGAGGTAGTAGATTACTTAAAAGAGACACTGATGAATGGAGATGCTATTCTAATAAAGGGTTCAAGAGGAATGCACACGGATGAAATTGTAAAGGCGTTATAAAGAGGAAGCGAATATATGGGGGCGTTCCAGGAGGAAAGTGGCATCCTCGATAATTACAGGGGCTGAAGTAATATAAAACTCATTTAAATGTAATTCTGGCAATAAGATTGCATGTAATGCATCGTATTTTTATTGCCAGAATTATTTTACAATATTATAGAGGTTATCGCTTATTCTTGCTATTGTACATTCATTTACTTAATTGAATAATGGGTATTTGAATCAAAATATAGTATAATAGGGGAAAATGGTCTATAATAAATCAACAGGAACAGGAGGTGCAGTGTGTGATATTTGCGGATATAATTGTAGATATTAGTCATGAAAATTTGGATAAAACATATCAGTATACTGTGCCAGAAGAAATAGAGGGACAGGTTGTCATTGGTACACTGGTCAACATCCCCTTTGGAAAAGGTAACAATAAGCGGACAGGCTATGTGGTAGGCTTAAGTCAGGAGGCTAATTATCCTATAGAGAGAATGAAATCTATAGAGGGAATTGTAGAGGGAAGTCTGGTAATCGAGTCTCAGTTGATTCAATTGGCTTACTGGATAAAAGATAACTATGGAGCCACCATGAATGATGCTCTTAGAACTGTAATTCCCATAAAGAAGAGCGTGAAAAATGTTGAAAAGAGATACATTCATTTAGCAGTTACCAAGGAGCAGGCATTGGATTCCCTTCGCTTATACCAAAAAAAGAGTTATAAGGCCAGAATTCGTCTACTAGAAGCCTTAATAGAGAACACTACCTTAAGCTATGAGGTGGTGACTGGAGAATTGAATATTAGTCGGCTGACGATTAAGGATATGGAGGAGCAAGGAATTCTAGAGTGCTCCTCACAAGTGGTTTATCGAAATCCAATCAAGGAACTATCCATGGAACAGACAAGGATTGCTCTTAATAAAGAACAACAGAGGATAGCAATAAGTATCCTTAAAGAGTTTAATCAAGGAGAGAGAAGAACTTACCTGATACATGGCATTACTGGTAGTGGAAAGACAGAAGTCTACATGGAGATTATCGAAGGGGTTCTGGCCCAAGAGAAACAGGTAATTGTGCTGATACCGGAGATTGCACTGACGTACCAGACGGTGAATCGATTTTACCGACGTTTTGGGAACAGAGTGTCCATAATGAATTCCAGATTATCTGCCGGGGAGAGGTATGATCAATGCACTAGAGCCAAAGAAGGTCTAATTGATGTAATGATTGGACCGAGATCGGCTCTATTTACACCATTTCAAAATCTAGGGTTGATTCTAATTGATGAGGAGCATGAGGGAAGCTATAAAAGTGAGAATCCTCCCAAATATCATGCCAGGGAGGTTGCAATCGAACGAGCCAGATTGGCAGGTGCAGCAGTTGTACTTGGCTCTGCTACCCCATCCTTAGAGGCGTATCATCATGCAAAAATAGGTGACTATAAGCTCTATACCATTGACAAACGAGCTGGAGAAGGTACTCTTCCTACGGTGTATGTAGAGGACTTAAGAGAGGAGCTAAAAGCCAAGAATCGCTCCATTTTCTCCAGACATTTAAAAGCATTAATTTTAGACCGATTAGAAAAGAAAGAACAGATTATGTTGTTTATTAATCGAAGAGGATATGCAGGTTTTGTCTCCTGTAGAGCCTGCGGGTATGTAATGGGATGTCCTCACTGTGATGTCTCCTTAACCTCACACAACAACGGGCGTTTACTATGTCATTATTGTGGCTATGAGGTGCCTACGCCAAAGCGTTGTCCGAAATGTGGCTCTCCATATATAGCAGCCTTTGGAACTGGTACGCAGAAAGTAGAAGAGTGTGTGAAAAAGGAATTCCCTATGGCAAAGGTCCTTCGCATGGATACTGATACCACCACGGGAAAGGAAGGTCATCAGAGAATACTATCAGCTTTTGCTAATCATGAGGCAGACATTCTGGTGGGAACGCAGATGATTGTGAAGGGACATGATTTTAAGGATGTCACCTTAGTAGGGATTATGGCAGCAGATCTCTCCTTATATGCCAGTGATTATCGGGCATCAGAGCGAACCTATCAGCTCCTTGCCCAAGCAGCTGGTAGAGCAGGAAGAGGTGAAAAACCCGGAGAGGTTGTCATCCAGACCTATAATCCAAAGCATTATAGTATTGAGTGTGCGAAACAGAATGATTACGAAGGTTTCTATGAACAGGAAATGATGTTCCGTACTTTGCTTGGTTACCCACCGGCAGCCAATATCATGGCGATACTTATTACCTCTAAAAAAGAAGAATTGGCAAAGCAAGCAAGTCAGATGATAGCAACTGCTGTGACAGAGGGCTTTGCTAAATCTGAGACAGAAGAATCACTTAAGGTCATTGGCCCTACTCGTGGCATACTTAGTAAGGTAAATGATATCTATCGCTTTGTTATTCATATTAAGGCCAAGGACTATGGGGCTCTTAAGGAAATTAAGAACTTTATGGAGGGTTTTGTAGATTATTCTTCCATTTTCTCTAATTGTAGTGTACAATATGACTTCAATCCAATGAATGGATACTAAAGGAAGGAGGAAATAATTGACTAGTATGACAAAAGGCCAATTAGAAGCAAAGATCAGTGAGATAGTCAGTAAGTTTGAAGTTGTTAATTCTGGACGGGGTCCAAAGACTATTCGCTCCTATATTATTAATGACATGATTATCATACGAATGATAAATTATTTAAGCCAGGCTGAAAAGCATATGGCTTCTTCCGAAAAAGGGATTGAATTATTTAAACAGGTTTATATCTTACTTTTTGAGGAAGGCAGAAATACATTGGAAACAATGATAAAAGAGGCGTTTGATATAGATATCGTGAGCACCCATATGGATGTAAGTACTAAAACCGGTGAAAAGGTTATTATATTATCGCTTCTCGAAGATCTTGAGGATAAAATAAAAAATAATGTATCAGTTTCTGTATATCAGTAGGAATATGTCGAATTATGTAGAATTATGCGGTCTATATATGTTGACAATTGGTTCCTTGTTTAATAGAATGTCCTAGAGTTCATTTACACTATGTAGTGTGTTTGTAGTGAAACAGAAGCATACTCTATTCTGTGTGACAGAAGAGAAGATGAGGCTGTAGCATGTTGACCATATGTAGTAGTATGGAATGGTAATGATTCATGTTATGTATGTTGGAAGACAAGACAAATTAGTATTCTAAGTTGTTAGTAAACCGGCATCCGTTTTTTTCGGATGCCGGTTTTTTTTGTTGTTATCAGCGAGTCAAATACGAAGAAAGAAGAGGTAAAGAATGATGCATGATACTATGAAGAAATTCAATTTAAATCAGGAAGTTAGAGATATGTTATACCATAGCAACTCGATTTATTTTCCTAAGTCAAGAGATGAACTTTTCCGATTATCCTTAGGAGATGAGAACTTAGACCATTTTCAGGTGGCTTATCAGGTACCAGGTATGGGTAGAGTAGTGGAAGCTAATGTAACAAGATGTAAAAATGGAGTTGTAGTTAACTTTGAAGAAGATTACATGAGACGTCGTGATCCAGATTGTATGCTAATTGGTGATCAAAAGCCAACAGATAAACCTACCTATCAAGAGGTTTATGGCAATGACTTTAGTGAAACAAGAAAACAGACTTTGCAGTGGTTGAGTGAACAGGATCTCATTGCGGTACCATTTATGGCAGGTGGAGATACTTATGGTTACGAAGCGCTTTTCATTGGGCCACGTAATGCTGCCTGCTTTGCGGTAGCTCTTTCGGACCTTCAAGGTTTTTTAAGCTATGAAGAGATTGAAGAAGGGTTTACTCCAAGAGCGATTGTGTTTTTAGCTCCACCTTTTAGACACACTCATTTTGATGGAAAGCAGATAGTTGTTCACAATAGAACTGAGCTGGTACATGAAGTATTCTCCTATAATTTATATCCTGGTCCAAGCGCAAAGAAGGGGATATATAGTGTGCTCCTTAATATTGGTGAAGAGGAAGGTTGGGTTACCTGTCATGCTTCAACAGTAAAAGTAATTACCCCCTATGACAACGAAATTGTTATTATGCATGAAGGTGCTTCTGGCGGTGGTAAGAGCGAGATGTTAGAACCGATTCACAGGCAAATGGATCAACGAATCGTTATGGCCAGAAATACACTGACTAAGGAGAAAACTTATCTGGATTTGACAGAAACCTGTGAGTTAAGGCCAGTTACAGATGATATGGCACTTTGCAATCATGCTATGCAAAATGACAGTAAGAAGTTAGTACTTAAAGATGCGGAAGCTGGTTGGTTTTTGCGTGTAGACCATATCACCCGCTATGGAAGTGCTCCTACTCTGGAAAAGAATTTCATTCAGCCAAGTAAACCACTTGTCTTTTTTAGCTTGGATGCTGTGGCTAACTCAACTTGTCTGCCATGGGAACATGTTTTAGATTCCTCAGGTAATCCTTGCCCAAATCCACGAGCAATCCTCCCAAGATATATGGTGGATGATATCGTAAATGAGCCTGTGGAGGTAGATGTACGTAGCTTTGGGGTTAGAACTCCACCTACAACAAGGCAAAATCCGAACTATGGAATACTAGGAATCTTTCAAATGCTACCTCCTGCCTTGGCATGGCTTTGGAGATTGGTTGCTCCTAGAGGCTACAATAATCCAAGTATTTTGGATACTCAGGGTATGAGTAGTGAGGGAGTAGGCTCCTACTGGCCATTTGCAACAGGCCGTAGAGTTACCCAGGCAAATCTGCTACTGGAACAGATTCTTGCTTCTCCAAGTACGAGATATATCTTGATTCCTAACCAGCACATCGGTGTCTATGAGGTTGGCTTTATGCCACAGTGGATCGCCAGAGAATATATTGCAAGACGTGGAAGTGCTAAGTTTAAACCAGGTCATCTGAAGCAATCTAGATGCACATTATTAGGATATTGTCTAGATTCTTTAAAGATAGATGGTCATTATTTGAGAAAGGCGTTTTTACAGCCAGAGGTTCAGCCGGAGTTAGGTGAAGATGGATATGATGCCGGCGCTAAGATGTTAGTAGATTTCTTTAAAAAGGAATTAGAACAATATATGGTAGAAGAACTTCATCCATTGGGAAGACAGATTATTGAATGTTTTATGAAGGATGGTACACTGGAGGATTACATCGAGCTTATACCTATGCGGTTTTAAGAAAATTAAGATAATATTAAGTAAATCGTCCTCGAATATTGGTTTTTAGGGGCGATTTACACTTGCATCGATTAAAAAAATAGAGTACAATTACTTCTGCATTGTTATGCAATTGACAAAAGGGAGGAAGTAATTTGGAGGATAGAAATTCGCAGAACAAGCATAAGATGTTTGGGCGATTAAAAAATAGGAAGGTAGGGATTGTTTTTCTTGTAATTCAAGCTTTATTAACAATTTGCCTTACTATTTTACTTATACAATTTAAGCTTTTAGCACCATTATATATTGTAGGCATTGATGCGGTATTAGTTATTATTCTTGCTTTGATGATATTAGGTCAAGGATGTCGGGGAAGAGCTCATATATCTTTTAAGGTTGTGATAGCGCTTTTTTGTGTAATTCTTAGTATCGGTTGCTATTATGTTTATAGAACTAGTAATACATTAGACAAGGTTACCGATTCCAGGGAAGTAGATTATTTTCAAGTGATTGTTCTAAAGGATGATCCTTCTGAGACTATCAATGATGTCAAAAACGAAGAGTTTGGTATAGATACAACACAAAAAAATGATTCTTATAAAAAGATTATTAAAGATATTCAGACCAAATTAGCCTCAACTTTAAAAACAAAGGAGTACGTTGATAGTCCTAGTCTGGTGGAGGCGTTATATAAAAAGGAATGTAAGGTTATACTTTTAAATACTTCAGTGATGCCTAATATTGAGGATGTTTACCCTAATTTTCAAAAGGAAATAAGGGTGTTGGATAGCTATGAACATGTAACAAAAAAGAAAAATGATAACAAGGTTTCTAGCATTACAGAGCAGCCATTTAGTGTGTTATTGTCAGGTAACGATACTTATGGAGAAATCTCTGCAAAGAGTAGAAGTGATGTTAACGTAATTGCTACTGTTAATCCTAAGACGAAAGAGATTCTTTTAACGTCTACCCCTCGTGACTATTATGTACAGACTACAGTTTCTGGTTCAGACTATGATAAACTGACACATGCTGGTCTTTATGGAGTGGAATGCTCTAAGGGTACATTGGAGAAACTGTATGGAATAGATATTAATTACTATGCTAAGGTTAATTTTACTGGATTTAAGTCTATTATTGATGCTCTTGGCACAGTTACGGTGCATTCGGATCGTGACTTTGTTGCACAGCATGGGGAAAGATTTAAAGAAGGAGATAATGTTGTAGATGGAGCGAAGGCTTTGGCATTTGTTCGTGAGCGACATGCATTTCCATCTGGAGACTTGCAGCGTAATAAAAATCAGCAGGAACTTATTAAAGCGGTGATAAAAGAGGCATCCTCTCCTGCTATCTTAAATGGTTTTGGTGATATTTTATCAGCTGTAAAAGATTGCGTTATGATGGATCTGTCTTACGATGAGCTTGCTGCGCTTGTACAGATGCAGTTAAGCGATGGTGGTTCCTGGCACGTTTCTACCTTCGGAGTAAGTGGTGAGGGTGGTTCTAGAACGACCTATAGCAATCAGAAGAAAAAAGGTTATGTAATGTATATGGATGATGAAAAGATTGCCGAAGCTACTGGTTATATTAAGCAGGTATTAAATGGTGAAGTTCCAAGTATAGAGGAAAAGTAAATGATTAGGAGCTGTGGGAACACAGCTCCATTTTTCTTGTATAATGCACCTAATTCGGTTATAATTACTTAGAGTGTCAAAGTTAGGAAAGGTAGGATAGAATATGGCAATTCGTAATATTAGGACAATTGGTGATAGTGTGCTTAATAAAAAAGCAAGAGAAGTCACCACTATGGATGATAAATTAAAGTTATTAATAGAGGATATGTTTGATACAATGTATGAAGCAGAGGGAGTTGGTCTTGCTGCTCCACAGGTGGGGATTCTTAAGAGAGTTGTAGTAATTGATTGCTCACCGGAAGGAAATGAACCTATTGTATTAATCAACCCCGAGATCATAGAGACTTCTGGGGAACAAACTGGCACAGAGGGGTGCCTTAGTGTACCAGGAAAGGTTGGTATTGTTACCAGACCTAATTATTGCAAGGTACGTGCACTAGGTGAGAACATGGAAACCTATGAGGTGGAAGGGGAAGAACTTCTAGCTCGTGCTCTTATTCATGAGATTGAACACCTGGATGGACATCTTTATGTGGAAAAGGTTGAGGGTTCTCTTATGAATGTAGAGGATTTAATAAAGGAAGAATAATCATCAAGGGTGTCTTATAGTCGGGACTATCGTATTACACAAAACCGACCCTAAGACACTTTATCTGATATCAGAAAGAAATCAATCAGAAAAGAGGTTGACTATGAGAGTAGTATTTATGGGAACACCGGAGTTTTCCGTGGGAACTTTAGTAAGCCTGGTAGAAGCAGGTCATGAAGTGGTTGGTGTAGTTACACAGCCAGATAAGCCTAAGGGAAGAGGAAAAACGATGCAATTTACTCCTGTTAAGGAAAAGGCAATGGAGTATCACATTCCAGTGTATCAACCCCACAGAGTGAAGGAAGAGGCATTTATTGAGGAGCTTAAGGCCATGGAGCCGGAAGTAATCGTCGTAGTGGCTTTTGGACAGATCCTTCCAAAGGCAATTCTTGATATGCCAAAGTATGGTTGTATCAATGTACATGCTTCCCTTCTTCCTAAGTTAAGAGGAGCTGCTCCAATCGAATGGTCCATTATCAATGGGGACCAGGAGACTGGAATTACTACCATGTTTATGGACGTGGGCTTAGATACTGGAGATATGCTGTTAAAATCAGTGACACCTATAGAGCCTACGGATACAGGAGCTACTTTGCGTGACAGACTATCCATAATGGGTGCCAAACTGTTGGTGGAGACTTTGACAGGGCTGGAACAAGGAACGATTCAAAGAATAAAACAAAAGGATGAGGAATCCTCTTATGTAAAAATGCTAACGAAATCCTTAGGGAAGATAGATTTTACAAAATCAGCAGAGGAGATAGAACGTCTGATTCGTGGCTTAAATCCATGGCCAAGTGCATATACTTCCCTGGATGGGAAGACACTAAAAATATGGAGTGCAAAGGTGATTTATGAAGATTCTACTGGAAAACCTGGAGAGATTGTAGAAGTAAGTAAGAATTCCATGGTGGTTCAGACAGGAAAAGGAAAATTGTCTTTATTAGAACTTCAGCTAGAGGGAAAAAAGAGAATGGAAGTCGATGCTTTTTTACGGGGATATGAGGTATCAGAGGGGACTATGTTGCAAGATAATGAGTAACCTATGACGTTAAGGAGTGATGACCATGTTATTTTATGGACCAATGTATATGTTTTATGATCCAACTTATATTCTTGTTTTAATCGGTGTTGTAATCAGTTTGATTGCATCTGTCAGAGTGAAGACAACATTTAATAAGTACCAGCGAGTTCGTAGTATGTCTGGCTATACTGGAGCCAGCGCAGCGGAGGCAGTGCTACGAAGAGCTGGGATTGGCAATGTTCGCATCGAGCATGTGTCAGGTAGTCTGACGGATCACTATGATCCACGTAGTAAGGTACTGAGGTTAAGTGATTCCGTGTTTAATAGTTCCTCCATAGCAGCGATTGCAGTAGCTTGCCACGAGGCTGGTCATGCCTGTCAGGATGCCAAGCATTATGTACCATTAAAGTTACGTTCTGCTATTGTGCCAGTGGTAAATATCGGTACCAATGTGGCGTGGGTTTTTATTTTATTAGGTTTATTTATTACTAGTCAGACCGGTTATCTACTGCTAATGATTGGAGTAATAGCTTTTTCTACAGGCGTAGCGTTTCAGCTTATTACTTTGCCGGTAGAATTTAATGCTTCCAGAAGAGCGTTGGTCATGCTAGAGGAGACCGGTATCTTACGGGAGGATGAGTTGAGGCAAGGCAGAAAGGTGCTAACAGCAGCAGCTCTTACTTATGTAGCAGGAGCAGCAGCCGCTATCTTACAACTGCTTCGTATATTGATTATTGTTGGAGGAAGAAGACGTGACAACTGATCAGAAAGAGAAAGGACAGGTCAGGGAGATTGCCTTAGAGGTTCTTATTGAGGTATTGGAAAAAGGCGGTTACAGCCATAAGGTTCTAGGAGCTGCACTGTCAAAGTATCAATATATGGATAAGCAGCAGAGAGGTTTTCTAACAAGACTTTGTGAGGGAACCATAGAAAGGGCTTTGGAGCTAGATTATATCATTGATCATTTTTCAAAAGTTCCTATAAAAAAGCAAAAGCCTGTCATTCGTAATATTCTAAGAATGTCTGTGTATCAGCTTAAATATATGGATAGTGTACCAGCTTCCGCTGCCTGTAATGAGGCAGTAAAGCTGGCTACAAAGAAAGGCTTCTATAACCTGAAGGGCTTTGTAAATGGAGTCTTGCGTAATATAAGCAGAGGACTAGATGAACTTACTTATCCGGATAAGGACAAAGAGCTGGCAATGTATCTGTCAGTACGTTATTCCATGCCGTTATGGATGGTAGAGTTCTGGCTTACAAGCTATTCTAAAAAGGTAGTAGAGAATATGCTTGCGGCTTTTTGTAGTACAAAGGAAACCACAATACGTGTCAATCTGAATAAGATTACAAAAGACAACCTTGTGAATATATTAGAACAACAAGGCATAAATGTGAATAAAGGGGCTTATCTTCCCTATGCACTTAGAATTTCGAATTATAACTATTTATCATCCTTAGAGGAATTTAAAAAAGGATATTTCCAAGTGCAGGATGAAAGTTCTATGTTAGTTGGCGAAGTTACTGGGGTTCAGCCAGGAGATTTAGTTGTAGATGTGTGTGCTGCTCCAGGTGGAAAAAGTCTTCATGTAGCCGGGCTTTTAAATGGTACAGGGAAGGTGATTTCCAGGGACCTTACCCCAGATAAGACTGCATTAATAGAAGATAACAATACCCGTCTTGGCTTTTCTAATATGCAGATTGAAGTCTATGATGCCCTGTCCTTTGATTCGGCATTGGAAGGAAAAGCAGATGTAGTAATTGTAGACCTTCCTTGTTCCGGTCTTGGCGTTATTGGAAAAAAGCCAGATATTAAGTATCGTGTAATGATGGAAGATCTAACCTCTCTAGCACAGTTACAGAAGGATATTCTTAAAGTGGTTACACGTTATGTAAAACCAGGTGGTATATTGATTTATAGCACCTGTACCATAAGTCCCATGGAGAATGAAGAAAACCTTACTTGGTTAGAGAGTTTCGGTGAATTCTCCTTGGAGAGTATAGATCCATATATACCGGAACAATTGCAAGATGCTAATACAAAGAAGGGATATCTCCAAATGATTCCGGGTGTCCACGAGACGGATGGATTTTTTGTAGCCCGGTTGAAAAAGAACTCTTAGATGTGAAATAGAAAGTATAGGTTGATAGAATGGTAATAGCAAATGGGTCGTCAGACCTGGAAGAAAAAATTGATATTCGGTCCCTTACCTTAGAGGAACTTAATATTCAGTTAATCAATCTTGGAGAAAAGGCTTTTCGGGTAAAACAGATTTATCAGTGGCTACATGTGAAACTGATAGATGATTTTGATGAGATGACCAATCTCTCCAAGGATTTAAGAGAAAAATTGAAGGACCTTTATATCATACGAAAGGTAAAGGCTGTTGATCAAAGAACTAGCATTAATGGGGAAACTACCAAGTTTTTATTTGAACTATATGACAACCGTGTGATTGAAAGTGTTCTTATGAAGTATAAACATGGTAATTCTGTATGTATCTCTTCTCAGGTAGGATGTCGTATGGGCTGCAGATTCTGTGCATCTACTTTAGGTGGGCTGGAGCGTAACCTTTCCGCTTCTGAGATGTTAGGTCAGATTTATCAGATACAGAAGTTATCTGGTGAACGAGTGTCTAACGTGGTAGTAATGGGAACAGGTGAACCGATGGACAACTTTGATAATCTGGTTCGTTTCATTGAACTTCTGACCAATGAGGAGGGACTTCATATCAGTCAGCGTAATATTACAGTATCCACTTGTGGGATTGTAGAAAGAATCAGAGAGCTGGCAGATCTAAAGTTACAGATTACTTTGGCAATTTCATTACATGCACCTAACGATGAGACTAGAAAAGAATTAATGCCTGTGGCTAATAAATATAGTATTGACGATATATTATCTAGCTGTGAGTATTATTTTGCTAAAACGGGTCGACGTATTACCTTTGAGTATAGTTTAGTTAAAGGAGTAAATGACACGAGAAAGCATGCCATGGAATTAGTTCACCTATTGAAGGGGCTGAATTGCCATGTAAATCTCATTCCTGTAAACCCAATTAAGGAGAGAGATTACACTCATTCCGATATGTCATTTATTCTAAATTTTAAAAATATACTTGAAAAAAATCGCATAAATGTTACTATTAGAAGAGAAATGGGTTCGGATATTGATGCTGCTTGCGGGCAGTTGAGAAAAAGCTATATGGATAAACAGTAAATCATAAAGAAAGGAGAAGGCTATGAAATCATTTTCTGTCACAGATATTGGACGAGAAAGAACAGTAAACCAAGACTATGTGTTTTGTTGTGAACATGAAATTGGCAGATTGCCTAACCTCTTTATAGTTGCTGATGGCATGGGAGGGCACAATGCCGGTGACTATGCTTCTAAACACTCCGTAGAGGCAGCAGTCGATTATATAAAGAATTGTGACGAAACCACCAGTATTAGCATTTTAAATCAAGCAATCCAGCATGCCAATAAACTCATAAGAAAGAAAGCTGAGGAAGATAGTGCTCTAGAAGGAATGGGAACTACATTTGTCGCGGCTACAGTTTTTGATTACCGATTGGTTGTTGCAAATATAGGTGATTCTAGGTTGTATGTAATTGGCGATACAATTACACAAATAACTAGAGATCATTCATTAGTTGAAATGATGGTTGAAAACGGAGAGATTAATCCGGAAGAGGCCAGGGTTCATCCCAATAAAAATATTGTGACAAGAGCTATTGGGGGAATAGACAATAGTGCACTTGTTGATTTTTTTGAGATAGATCTTCATAAAGGGGAGATAGTATTATTATGCTCCGATGGTTTATCTAATATGTTAGAAGATAAAAATATATTTCAAACAGTAAAGCAATATGAGTCTAGCCTCGAAGCTGCTGGCAGAGCATTGGTGGATAAAGCCAATGAACAGGGTGGTAAGGATAATATTGCGATAATTCTTATGAGAGTATAAAGGAGCGTAGGAAGTTATGATAAAACCAGGTATGTACATCAACGATAGATACGAAATTATCGAAAAAGTAGGTTCAGGGGGAATGGCAGATGTGTATAAAGCTCGCTGTCATAGATTGAATCGATTCGTAGCTATCAAAGTATTAAAAGCTGAATATAGTAGTGATTCTTCATTTGTATTAAAATTCCGTGCAGAGGCACAGTCTGCTGCTGGATTATCTCATCCTAATATAGTTAATGTGTATGACGTTGGGGATGATGATGGTTTACATTATATTGTTATGGAATTAGTAGAAGGTATTACCTTAAAGAGTTTTATTGAGCGCAAAGGCAGATTAGAAGTTAAGGAAGCAGTGGGTATTGCTATTCAGATTGCCCAGGGATTAGAAGCAGCTCATGATAATCATATTATTCACAGAGATATAAAACCTCAGAACATCATTATTTCCAGAGAAGGAAAAGTTAAGGTGACTGATTTTGGAATAGCGAAAGCAGCTACTTCCAATACCATTAATTCCAATGCAATGGGATCTGTACACTATATCAGCCCAGAACAAGCAAGAGGTGGATATAGTGATGAGAAGAGTGACATCTATTCCTTAGGTGTTACCTTATATGAGATGTTAAGCGGAACAGTTCCTTTTGCGGGTGAGAATACAGTGTCTGTTGCACTTCTTCACATTCAGGGAGAAGCTACCCCTCTTCGTCAGTTGAATCCTCAGGTGCCATATAGTCTTGAGCAGATTGTAGCCAAATGTATGGAGAAGAAACCAGAACGCAGATATATGTCTGCTTCTGATTTAATCGCAGACTTAAAAAGATCCATTGTGGAGCCTAATGGTAACTTCGTTAAACTGGTGGCTCCAATTGTGGATAATTCACCTACGATTAATATTTCAGAGAGAGAAGTCAATGAGATAAAGAAAGCAGCCGGGACAACCGCTGCTGATTTTGATGCAAGAAGAAATAGTAAAGATCAGAGTGATATAGGTTTTGATGATTTGCCATTAGATGATGATGATGACGATGATGACGAAATCAATCCAAAGCTTGACAAAATTATCTTCGTTGGTGGAATCGGTTTAGCTGTTGTACTTGCAATTATTTTATTAGTTTTTGTAGGTAACATATTTAATTTATGGGGTGGTTCAAGTAGTAGTATAAGTAGTTCTCCAACTCCAACTCCAACGTTAACTGCAAGTCCTTCTCCATCTGTATCTCCAACAGCGACTCCAGTTGCAGAGATTCCATTACCAGATATCATTGGTAAAAAATTGGAAGATGCAAAGAAGTTATTAACAGAAGCTAATATTAAGTATCAATATGAAGAAGAAGTTAGTGATGAAGAATTAGATAAAGTTTTACGTGTTGTAGATTCTGAGGGCAAGGAATTGGCTGTGGGTGCAATGATTAACCCAGAGGATACAGTAAAGATATTCTATAGTGGTGGTCCTGAATCTGTAAAGGTACCGGATGTTAGTAATTATACCTATGAACGTGCTAAGACCAAGCTTGAATCAGAAGGTTTTAGCGTTAGTGTAGATTATGAGACTAGTGAGACTGTTGAGGCGGATGCAATTACAAGAACAGAGCCAGCTGCTGGTACTGAGGTACCTGAGGGAAGCAAGATTATTATCTGGAGAAGTTCAGGTAAACCTAAGGTAGTAGTTCCTAGTGTTGTAAATAAATCTGCATCGAAAGCAAAACGTGCAATTGAAAAGGTTGGTTTAGTGTATAAAGAAGGCGATGCTGAGTATAGTAATGATATAAAGAAGGGCTATGTTGTGAGTCAGTCTCCATCCGAGAATTCTTCTGTAGAAAAGGGTACCACAATCACCGTAATTCTTAGCATGGGTCCAGAACCGGTAGAAGAGCCTGAGTATATCTCAGGAGGCTTTGTGTTTAGAGCTGAAGACTTAGGGATTGAAGCTGGTAAAACCTATCGACTGAAGGCAGTTGTATTACAGGATGGAAAAGAAATAGTTGTAACCGACTCAGATTTAACTAGTAAAGATTTTCCGAAACAATGTAGTGCCGTTACTTCCAAATCTGGTAGTAAAGGTGTTTTGAAAGTCTATCTGAATGGTGTCCAGGTTCCTGGTACGTCAGATGTTACGTTTACACTGAATAATTAAGGAAAGAATGTATGCATGGAAAGATAATAAAAGGAATTGGTGGTTTTTACTACATTCATATACCTAAACACGGGGTATATGAATGTAGAGCGAAAGGTAACTTTCGAAACCAAAGGGTAAAGCCATTAGTTGGCGACAATGTAGATATTGCAATTTTAGATGAAGAGAAAATGACCGGTAATGTAAGTGCTATTCTGCCAAGGACTAACG
>JAEYPA010000070.1 GCA_023411225.1 Bacillota bacterium | reverse complement strand
GATTCGAAGTTTACACAGCAGCTGAGGCAGCTAAGAAAGCAGATATCATCATGATTCTGATTAACGATGAGAGACAGGCAGCTTTGTATAAAGAAGATATAGCTCCAAATCTTGAAGCTGGAAATATGTTAATGTTTGCTCATGGTTTTGCAATTAACTTCAATCAGATTGTTCCTCCTTCAGATGTAGATGTTACTATGATTGCTCCTAAGGGACCAGGTCATACCGTAAGAAGTGAATATCAGGCAGGTAAAGGTGTTCCTTGTTTAATCGCTGTTGAGCAGGATGCAACTGGTAATGCCAAAGAATTAGCATTAGCATACTCTTTAGCAATCGGTGGAGCAAGAGCCGGTGTTCTTGAAACTACCTTCCGTGTTGAGACTGAGACCGACTTATTTGGTGAGCAGGCAGTTCTTTGTGGTGGTGTTTGTGCTTTAATGCAGGCTGGATATGAGACACTTGTTGAAGCTGGTTATGCTCCAGAGAATGCATATTTTGAATGTATTCATGAGATGAAACTAATCGTTGACTTAATCAATCAGTCTGGATTTGCTGGAATGAGATATTCTATCTCAAATACAGCTGAGTTCGGCGACTATATAACAGGTCCAAAGATTATTACTGATGAAACAAAGAAGGCTATGAAGAAGATTCTTACAGATATCCAGGATGGTACTTTTGCACAGCAGTTCTTAACGGATATGAACTCCTGTAACATGGCGCACTTTAAGGCAATGAGAAGAAAAGCAGCTGAGCACCCTTGTGAAGAAGTTGGTGAGGAACTTCGTAAACTTTATAGTTGGAACAAAGAAGAAGATAAGTTAATCAATAACTAATTTGAATTTCATACATTTAAAAGTGCCTTTGCACCTAATTTATAGGAGCAGAGGCATTTTTCTTCTCTTTTACATAGGATTCCTAATATATCAAATATTTTTATTAGGCTATGGACGATATAATGGAAAAATGATAGAATAAGTAGAAAAAGAAAGATTTGGGGGATAAATGTCTATTAAATTGGAAATCATTGTGGATAAATTATTAACTTGGTTTGATGATAATAAAAGAAGCCTACCTTGGCGAGATAACCCTCAGCCATATTATGTATGGATTTCAGAGATTATGCTACAGCAAACCAGAGTAGAGGCTGTAAAAGGATACTTTAACAGGTTTATTGAGGAATTACCTACAGTGAAGGCTCTTGCTGACGCTGAGGAAGAAGAATTGTTAAAGTTGTGGGAAGGTCTAGGTTACTATAATCGTGTCCGCAATTTGAATAAAGCAGCAAAAGTTATTATGGAAGAATATAACGGTAGAATACCAGATGAATATGCCCAACTTATCAAGCTACCAGGAATTGGATCGTATACGGCAGGAGCTATTGCTTCCATTGCCTATAACAAAAAGGTGCCTGCGGTAGATGGCAACGTGTTACGTATAACCAAACGACTATGTGCGGATTTCTCTGATATTTCAAAGCCGAAGGTGATAAAGGATGTGGAAGAGCAGATTAGTAAGATACTACCTGTTAGGGCAGGTGATTTTAATCAGGCGTTAATGGATCTAGGGGCAACAATATGTTTGCCTAATGGTAGACCACTTTGTGAAAAATGTCCAGTAAAGGAATATTGTGAGGGTTACAAACAGGATGTTTGTATGCTTCTTCCAGTAAAGCCTTCTAAAAAGCCTAGAAGATTGGAAGATAAGACAGTTGTTCTTATGGAATATGAAGGAAAACTGGCGATTCATCGCAGAGACAAAAAAGGTCTTTTGGCAGGCTTATGGGAGCTACCTAATATGGAAGGCAAACTTCCAGTAGAGGAACTAGGAAAATGCCTGGAACAGTTTGGAATAGAGGAATTTGATATAGAATTATTGGGTCGTGCGAAACATATTTTCTCTCATATTGAATGGAATATGTTGGGATACCATATCATGATAAAGAAATGGAAGAAACAAAAGATGAAAAAGCCAGTTATGCAGGAAGATGGAAGTTTTATGCTGATGCCTGAGGATTATACCTGGGTGGATAGAAAACAACTTTCCGAAAAGTATGCCCTGCCTTCTGCATTTGATTACTATAAAATATGGAATCAGGAGTGAATATACTTGTAGAATTAAGAGTACAGGTATCAGAGAAAATTATATGAATAAAAAAAACTATGGATTATTTACGGCAATTACAATGATTACCGGTGTTGTTATAGGTTCAGGTATCTTCTTTAAATCAGACGATATACTGACTTATACCAATGGAAATATGCTGTTAGGGGTACTGGTATTTGTGATAGCAGCAATTGCTATCATATTTGGATGCTTAACAATCTCGCAGCTGGCCACTAGGACAGATAAACCTGGTGGAATTATTGCATATGCACAGGAGTTTGTGAATATTAAGGTGGCTTCTGCGTTTGGATGGTTTCAGACCTTTTTATATTTACCCACATTAACGGCGGTGATAGGATGGGTGGCAGGTCTTTATTTCTGTCAATTATTTAATATTCCTGGGTCGGTAGGCATATATAGCCTTCTTGGTATTGGTTTTACCCTGGTATTATGTGTACTTAATCTTGCTTCGGCAAAGCTTGGTGGAATGTTTCAAAATGCAGCTATGTTGATAAAACTAGTTCCTTTACTGCTTATTGGTATAGCGGGCTTTATATTTGGAAATCCAGGTACAATTGCCCAGAGTGATTTAGAAACCATTCGTACTACGTCTGTTGGGACAGCATGGTTTGCCGCATTTGCTCCAATTGCTTTTTCATTTGATGGATGGATTGTAGCAACTTCCATCAGCAATGAGATAAAAAATAGTAAGCGTAATCTTCCTATTGCACTAATATGCGCACCGATTGTTATTCTTTTGGCATATATTACCTATTTTCTAGGTGTATCGAGTCTAATTGGGCCGGATGAGGTAATTCGCCTTGGGGACAATAGTGTTAATGAAGCATTTAGGCAGTTAATAGGTGATACAGGCAGTAAAGTGCTGCTGGTTTTTATAGTGATTTCAGTACTTGGTACCTTAAATGGTCTGATTATCGGGTTAGTACGTATGCCTTATTCATTAGCGATTAGAAATATGATTTTTAGCCCAAAGATTCTTGGCAAGGAATCTAAAACTTTTGGTGGGATGCCAATAAATTCAGCAATATTTGGGTTGGCTTTAACTCTTATTTGGTCTCTCATACATTATCTGACTATGAAGGCAGGTATGCAGGGAGATGTCTCAGAAATCTCTATTTGCGTCAGCTATCTCAACTATTGTGTGCTCTACATTGTGGTAATGAGGCTAGCAAAGCGTGGAGAGATAAAAAATAAATTTATGGGTTTTGTAGTGCCAATCTTAGCTATCTTTGGATCATTTGTCATTCTGTTAGGCAGCATCAGTCATCCATATTTTCCAATCTACTTAATTATTTGTCTGTCTATCATGTTTGTAGGATATATATATGGTCGTAATGCAAAGAAAATTCATTATTAAACAATAAGAGGATGCCCTTTGGCATCCTCTTATTGTTTATGGCATGTTTGCCCACTGATGATAGAATGTAATAAATAGATTCATTGCATCAGTAGTTGGATATTTGGTACTGTAGGCGAAGCCCACTTGCCTAGATTCAATTGGGGCGTCTAAAGGAACCTCAATTAGATTTCCAGAATTAATGTCCGTTTCAACAAAATTGCGAATAACGCAAGCAATTCCTAGACCAATTTTTGCAAACTCTATCAGAAGGTCCATATTGCTCACTTCTAACACCTGCTTTGGTATGATAGCATACTTCTGAAAGTATTCTTCGATGAATACTCTTGTTATATTGGTTTCATCTAACAACATGATGTTAGCTTTAGTTAACAGATTGTTTAGGGAAGCTTCCTCATCCCGCACAAGAAGGTTATCAATATAGTTTTTTGTGGATATGAAACAGTCAGTAATCTTCTTAATTGGGAAAAAGTTAAGTTCTTTCTTTTCCTTTGCTTCTCCAATTAATCCAATATCTAACTTATTTTCTTCTAATAGCTGAATCGTCTTAAAGGTAGACTGACAGCTGATTGTGATTTTAATATGTGGATGCTTTTCCACAAAGGCCTTTAGATAAGGCAGTAGAAGGAATTTACATAGAGTGGTGCTGACACCGATACGAATGTGTCCGATTCCAAGTGTTTTAATCTTATTAATTCGTTGGTTTGCAAGCTCTAAGGAATTAAATGCTGTGCAGGTGGATTCATATAGAATCTTGCCTTCCTCTGTAAGTACCACACCACGGCTGTTACGGTAGAACAGGGTAACCTCCAGAATGGCCTCTAATCGACTGATTGACTTACTAATGGCAGGCTGGCTAATATATAATTCCTTTGAGGCTTTCGATATGTTGCCGGTTTTAGCTACGGTGTGAAATATCCTATAAAGAGAAAGATTTTGTTCCATTTTTTCACCCTTTCTTAACTATTTGCAATAAGTACTTTTTCTATTGCCTCTTCTTTTAACGCTGTGATAGGGATACATTCTTTAGGTGCAATATTAGAATCTAATTCCTCCAAAGTACATAAGCATAAATCCATACATATCAAATCTCGCCAAGCACCTAGTTTATATCCGGTTTTTGTATACATAGCACAAGTGGTAAAACCACATTTCTCATGGAACTTTACACTTGGTTCATTTGGGTAGGAGATATAAACATAAATATGGTAGTATCCCTGAAGCCTTAATAATTCAATGAGTGCCTGGTAAAGTTTCATTGCAATTCCAGTATGATGATAGTTCGGATGTATATATATGGAAGTTTCTACATCCCAAGAAAAGGCGGCCCTGGTTTTAAATGATGACGCATAGGCATAACCTACTATATGGGAACCTACTCTATAAACCAGATAAGGATATTGGATAATAGTGGATTTTATCCGTTGTCTGAATTCTTCTAGGCTTGGAACTTTATATTCATAAGAGATTACTGTATTTTCTATATATGGTGCATAAATGCTCAGAATTTCCCCGGCATCTGCTTCTGTAGCTAAGGATATATTATGCTTCATTCAATCGCCCTTTCAATGAGTAACTTATAATTTGTATTACCAAACAAATATATAACTTTTTGTTATAGCTTCTATGCAAATTATGTATTATTATTATATCAAATTGTATGCTATACTTTCAATAGTCAGAGAATAAGAGTATTAAAGGAGGTTGATGCAATGGGAATGACTATGACACAGAAAATTTTAGCTGCCCATGCTGGTTTAGATAAAGTGATTGCCGGGCAGTTGATTGAGGCTAATCTTGATTTAGTTTTAGCCAATGATATCACCGGTCCGGTTGCTATTCATGAAGTAGAAAAGTTGAATAAGAAGACAGTATTTGATAAAGATAAAATTGCACTAGTACCTGACCACTTTGCACCAAATAAAGATATTAAATCTGCAGAACATTGTAAATGTATTAGGGAATACGCTATAAAACATAATATAACTAATTATTTTGAAGTAGGAGAGATGGGAATTGAGCATGCTTTACTTCCTGAAAAAGGCCTGATTGTAGCAGGGGAGACCTGTATTGGAGCGGACTCCCATACCTGTACCTATGGAGCGCTTGGAGCATTTTCCACAGGAGTGGGATCGACTGATATGGGCGCTGGTATGATTACTGGTAAGGCGTGGTTTAAGGTGCCTTCTGCCATTAAGTTTGTACTTACAGGTAAGCCTAATAGATGGGTTAGTGGTAAAGATGTGATCTTACATATCATTGGAATGATTGGTGTCGATGGAGCTCTTTATAAATCTATGGAGTTTACTGGAGATGGTATTAAAAACCTTTCCATGGATGATCGTTTCACCATTGCCAATATGGCAATAGAGGCTGGTGCAAAGAATGGAATCTTTCCGGTTGATGAACTGACTGTTGCTTATATGAAAGAACATTCAAAAAAGAATTACACCATCTATGAAGCGGATGAAGATGCTGAATATGATGAAACCTATAATATTGATTTAAGCGAGTTAGAGCCTACTGTTGCATTCCCACATTTACCAGAGAATACAAAATTAGTAAAAGATGCAGGGCAGGTAAAGATTGACCAGGTTGTTATTGGGTCTTGCACCAATGGTAGAATTGAAGATTTACGTATAGCAGCCAAAGTGCTTAAAGGACGCCATGTGGCCAAAGGACTTCGCGTTATTGTAATTCCTGCAACTCAGGCAATTTACTTGCAATCTATAGAAGAAGGTTTGACACAGACCTTTATTAAGGCTGGTGCAATTGTATCTACTCCAACCTGTGGTCCATGTCTGGGCGGTCATATGGGAATACTGGCAGCTGGAGAAAGGGCAATTTCTACAACCAATCGTAATTTTGTTGGTAGAATGGGACATATAGAATCAGAAGTATATCTGGCTAGCCCCGCAGTAGCAGCGGCAAGTGCTGTTACTGGATATATTAGCCAACCAGCTGATATTGGAATGTAAATGTGTTATTAAAAGTTGTAACAAAATAAATAGAAATGGAGGTTTCGTTTCTGACAGCAATATCAGAGACAAATCGAGCTGTTTGATGCAGTTCAACTCGTAAAATAATATAAAATCAGTGATAATTTAGGCAACATTAGTTGTGATACGTACCATTTTTTAGAGGGAGGATATCTATGAAGGCTTTAGGTAAAGTTCATAAATATGGAGATAATGTGGATACAGATGTAATAATTCCTGCTAGATATCTCAATTCTTCTGACCCAGCCGAGTTAGCGAAGAATTGTATGGAGGATATTGATCCAGAATTTACAAAACGGGTGAATAAAGGCGATATTATAGTAGCTAACAAGAATTTTGGATGCGGCTCTTCCAGAGAGCATGCCCCAATTGCAATAAAAGCAGCAGGGATAAGTTGCGTTATTGCAGAGACTTTTGCTAGAATTTTTTACCGTAATTCTATTAATATAGGATTGCCTATAATTGAATGTCCAGAAGCAGCAAAGAATATTGATGTTGGTGATGAGGTAGAGATAGATTTTGATACAGGCATTATTCGTGATATTACAACGGGGAAAAATTTCAAAGGCCAGGCATTCCCTGAATTTATGCAGAAGATAATTGAAGCAGAGGGTCTGATGAATTATATTAATCAACAGTAGGTATTAATCAAACGATTCGTAGAATCGGACATAGAAGGAAAATAGGAAATAGGCATAGTCGTTTGGCTATGCCTGTTTCTGTTGCTTAATAAGGAGTTTTATAAGATTTTTTCAATGAAAAAGGGGTATGAATCTATCTTGTATTTCTTCGTAATCCATGTATAAAATATTGGATATAGGTAAGAATAGTGGCTGTAATACAATATCATATCAGATACATGAAAGGTTATGAAAGGAGCCAGTTTATGAAGGATAACGATCAATTTGACGATGAATTCTACAACTATGATGATCGAGGAGACTCCATGGAGGATTCTTATGGGGACGAATACGAGGATTATGAAGACGCAGAAGATGAGTACGGCTACGAAGATGAAGAAGATATGGAAGATGAGTATGAGGACTTCATTGAAGGTCAATTTGATGAGAGAGATGAATAGATGAATTGTAGTTTGAGGAGAGTTTAACCGTAGCTATTGACAGAACAGGAAGAATCATTTATAATGTCGATAACTTCATCGTATAAACCGATGATAGGGACGAGTACGTATCACTGAATTCTCTGAAAAGACAGCCGAAGTTTGTCTACAAGTTGGTCTATGTCTTTGAATGTGTAAAAGAACTAATGTCGCCCTAAGTAAGAATTCTTACTTAGGGCTTTTTCATACCCATAGGTATACAAATTAGTAGTATAAGAAAGGATGTTTATTGATGCAATATAATATAGCAGTAATTCCAGGAGATGGAATTGGTCCTGAAATCGTAAGGGAAGCTACCAAGGTACTTAACAAGGTAGGCAGTGTTTACGGACATTCCTTTACATACAAAGAGGTTTTGATGGGAGGGGTCAGTATTGACGCAACCGGATATCCTTTGACAAAAGAAGCATTAGAGACAGCGAAAGCTAGTGATTCGGTATTACTAGGAGCAGTAGGAGGCAATGTAGGCCAGTCAAACTGGTATGAACTTCCGCCTGACAGACGTCCTGAAGCGGGTCTTCTTCAGATCCGAAAAGGTCTGAACCTATTTGCCAATATTAGACCAGCTGTTTTATTCGATGAATTAAAGAGCGCCTGTCCACTAAAAGACACGATTATAAAGAATGGCTTTGATTTTGTCGTAATGAGAGAGCTTACCGGTGGCCTCTACTTTGGAGAGCGCAAGACAGTAGAAGAAAATGGAGTTAGAAAAGCAATCGATACTCTTACCTATGACGAAAATGAAATAAGAAGAATTGCCAAATGGGGATTTGATATTGCAATGAAGCGTAACAAGAAGGTATGTAGCGTGGATAAGGCCAATGTACTAGACTCCTCCAGACTTTGGAGAACCGTGGTTAAAGAAGTAGCTGGAGATTACCCTGAAGTAGAACTGTCAGATATGCTGGTTGACAATTGTGCCATGCAGCTTGTAAAGGATCCTACTCAGTTTGACGTGATCCTTACGGAGAATATGTTTGGTGATATTCTTTCAGATGAGGCCAGCATGGTAACTGGCTCCATAGGAATGTTGGCCAGTGCCAGCCTTGGAGAGACCAAGTTAGGTCTCTATGAACCAAGTCATGGCTCTGCTCCTGATATTGCAGGGCAGAATAAAGCTAACCCAATTGCAACTATATTAAGTGCCGCCATGATGCTCCGCTACTCTTTTGATTTGATGGAGGAAGCCGATGCAATAGAAAATGCAGTAAAACAGGTACTAAAGGATGGTTATCGAACCATAGACATAATGTCAGACGGAAAGACTTTAGTCGGTACTATAGAAATGGGAGACTTAGTAGCAGATAGAATTACAAAGTAAGCTATATCGAATAGAAAGGATGAATATTATGAGAAGTGATCAAGTAAAAAAAGGAATGGCCCAAGCGCCACACAGATCCTTATTTAATGCATTAGGATTAACCAAAGAAGAAATGGACAGACCACTCATTGGTATTGTCAGTTCCTATAATGAGATTGTACCAGGACATATGAATCTAGATAAAATCGTTGAAGCTGTTAAGATTGGTGTTGCTATGGCTGGAGGAACTCCTATTGTATTCCCTGCAATTGCAGTGTGTGATGGTATTGCCATGGGACATACCGGAATGAAATATAGCTTAGTAACCAGAGACTTAATTGCAGATTCTACAGAGGCTATGGCTATGGCTCATGCCTTTGATGGTCTTGTAATGGTTCCTAACTGTGATAAAAATGTTCCTGGTTTACTTATGGCAGCAGCCAGAGTCAATATTCCTACTGTATTTGTCAGTGGTGGTCCAATGCTTGCCGGCCATGTAAAGGGACAGAAGAGAAGTCTTTCCAGTATGTTTGAGGCGGTTGGTGCCTGTGCAGCTGGGAACATGACAGAAGAGGAAGTAGAAGAATTTGAAAACAAGGTATGCCCAACCTGTGGTTCCTGTTCCGGTATGTACACTGCAAACTCTATGAACTGTTTGACAGAAGTCTTAGGAATGGGACTTAGAGGTAATGGAACCATTCCTGCCGTATACTCCGAGAGAATTAAGCTTGCAAAGCATGCTGGTATGCAGGTAATGGAATTGGTTAACAAGAACATATGTCCAAGAGATATTATGACAGAACATTCCTTTATGAATGCCTTAACAGTAGATATGGCTCTTGGATGTTCTACCAACAGTATGCTTCATTTACCAGCCATTGCTCATGAAGCAGGAGTAGAACTTAACGTAGATATAGCCAACAATATTAGCGCTAAGACACCTAACCTATGTCACCTTGCACCAGCAGGTCCTACTTATATGGAGGATCTCAATGAAGCCGGTGGTGTCTATGCAGTAATGAATGAATTAACTAAGAAGAATTTATTATACTTAGAGGGTATGACAGTAACTGGTAAGACCATGGGAGAGAACATCAAAGGTTGTGTAAACTGTAATCCTGAGGTTATCCGCCCAGTAGAGAATCCATATAGTGAGACTGGTGGTATTGCTGTATTAAAGGGTAATATAGCTCCGGACTCTGGTGTTGTAAAACGTTCTGCAGTAGTTCCAGAAATGATGGTTCATGAGGGCCCTGCCAGAGTATTTGACTGTGAAGAGGACGCTATTACAGCAATCAAAGATGGTAAGATAATAGCCGGAGACGTAGTTGTCATCCGCTATGAAGGACCTAAAGGTGGTCCAGGAATGAGGGAAATGCTAAATCCAACGTCAGCCATTGCCGGTATGGGACTTGGGTCTTCTGTAGCGTTGATTACCGACGGTCGTTTTTCAGGAGCCTCCAGAGGTGCGTCTATTGGCCACGTTTCTCCAGAGGCAGCAGTAGGAGGACCAATTGCCCTGATTGAAGAAGGAGATATTATTAAAATTGACATTCCAGCCAATACCCTAAATGTAGATGTTTCTGATGAAGAGCTGGCTGCTCGCCGTGCAAAATGGCAACCTAGAGAGCCAAAGATTACTACAGGTTACTTAGCACGTTATACTGCTATGGTTACATCCGGTAATCGTGGAGCTATTCTTGAGGTACCACATAAATAATAGAATGTAGTAAAGTATGGATTACGAGGAAGAGGTGTGACATGCAATTAACAGGTTCTGAGATACTAATTGAATGTTTGAAGGAACAAGGGTGCAATACCATTTTTGGGTATCCAGGAGGAAGTGTATTAAATATATATGATGAATTATATCGTCATAAGGATGAAATAAATCATGTTCTGACCTCTCATGAGCAGGGGGCAGCCCATGCAGCTGATGGATACGCAAGGGCTACAGGTAAAGTAGGCGTTTGTCTGGCCACCTCCGGCCCGGGAGCAACAAACTTAGTTACAGGAATCGCTACTGCTTATATGGATTCCGTACCTATGGTAGCCATTACTGGCAATGTAACTGTTCCACTTCTTGGTAAAGATAGCTTCCAAGAAGTGGACATTGCAGGTATTACGATGCCAATTACAAAACATAATTATATTGTAAAGGATGTAGATAAGTTAGCAGATACATTAAGAAGAGCCTTTACTATTGCTAAGTCAGGTAGACCAGGACCAGTTCTGGTGGATATTGCCAAGGATGTAACTTCCAATAAGGCAGAGTATAAAAAGGTGATTCCTAAGGAAGTAAAACGTGTTTCTGATACCATTGATAAAGATGATGTGAAGAAGGTTCTTAAGCTTATCCATAAGAGTCAGAAGCCTGTGATTTTTGTGGGTGGTGGAGCTGTAATCTCTGAAGCACAACAAGAGTTAGCTGAATTTGTAGAGAAAGTAGATGCACCTGTTGCAGATACCCTTATGGGAAAGGGGGTATTTGATGGGGAAAACCCATATTATACTGGTATGTTAGGAATGCATGGAACTAAAACATCTAATCTTAGTGTGACACAGTGCGATTTGTTAATTGCCATTGGAGTAAGGTTTTCTGACCGTGTTACTGGCAATGTAAAGAAGTTTGCCAAGAATGCCAAGATCGTACATATTGATATTGATCCGGCTGAGATTAATAAAAATGTAATTGTGGATCAAAGCATCATTGGCGATATAAAAGAGGTTCTTAAAGTAGTAAACAGTCAGTTAGACAAACAAGATCACAGCCTATGGATGGAACATGTGATGGAAATGAAGAAGGACTATCCTCTCACCTATCACAAGGAGAAGTTAACCGGACCTTACATTATTAATAAACTTTATGAGTTGACAAAAGGTGATGCAATTATCACTACTGAGGTAGGACAGCATCAGATGTGGGCAGCTCAGTTTTACAAATATAAGATGCCAAGAACTTTCCTTACTTCAGGTGGACTTGGAACTATGGGTTACGGTTTGGGTGCCTGTATCGGAGCCAAATATGGCTGTCCAGACAAGACTGTTGTCAACATTGCCGGAGACGGATGCTTCCGTATGAATATGAATGAAATTGCCACAGCAGCTCGTTATAATGTACCAATTATAGAAATAATCTTTAATAATCATGTTCTTGGAATGGTTCGTCAGTGGCAGAACTTATTTTATGGAGAGCGCTATTCTTATACTGTGTTAAAAGATAAACTAGATTATGTGAAGGTAGCAGAGGCAATGGGAGCTACTGCTTATCGTGTGACCAAACCAGAAGAAGTAGAAGTTGTTTTGAAAAAAGCTATTTCAACCAATGGACCAGTTGTTATCGAATGTGTTCTTGACTCAGATGACAAAGTATGGCCAATGGTAGCACCAGGGGCTGCAATTAGTGAAGTGTTTACAGAAGATGACATAAAAATTGGTAGAAATTGATAAAACTAGATTAAGATATTGACTAAGATTTATCAAAGTCTTATAATAAGAAAAGTATAACTCAAAATGTATTGAATTAAAGGAGGAAACAAGTAGTGGGACGTGTGTATAATTTTTCAGCAGGACCAGCAGTATTACCAGAAGAAGTATTAAAAGAAGCTGCTGATGAGATGTTAGATTACAAAGGAACCGGTATGAGCGTTATGGAGATGAGTCATCGTTCAAAAGCTTATGCAGAAATTATTGAAGAAGCTGAGAAGGACATAAGAGACTTAATGAACATTCCAGATAACTATAAGGTATTATTTTTACAGGGTGGAGCATCCCAACAGTTTGCAATGATCCCTATGAACCTTATGAAGAATAAAGTAGCTGATTACATTGTTACCGGACAGTGGGCAAAAAAAGCGTATCAGGAAGCATGTCTTTATGGAAAGGCTAATGCTATTGCATCCTCTGCTGATAAGACATTTTCTTATATTCCAGATTGCTCTGACTTACCAATCGATGAGGATGCTGATTATGTCTACATATGCGAAAATAACACTATATACGGAACTAAGTTTAAGACCTTGCCTAATACAAAGGGCAAGACTTTGGTTGCTGATGTATCCTCCTGTTTCTTATCAGAACCAGTTGATGTTACCAAATATGGAGTAATTTACGGTGGTGTTCAGAAGAACATCGGACCTGCAGGTGTTGTTATTGTAATTATTCGTGAAGACTTAATTACAGAAGATACCTTACCAGGAACTCCAACTATGTTAAAATATAAAACACATGCAGATGCAAAGTCTCTTTACAATACGCCACCTGCATATGGTATCTATATCTGCGGTAAAGTATTTAAATGGTTAAAGAATATGGGCGGTCTTGAAGTTATGAAACAACATAACGAAGAGAAAGCTAAAATTTTATATGATTTCTTAGATCAAAGCGAATTATTTAAGGGTACTGTTCGCAAAGAGGATCGTTCTTTAATGAATGTTCCATTTGTAACTGGTAATGAAGAATTGGATGCCAAGTTTGTCAAAGAAGCAAAAGCTGCAGGCTTTGAAAACTTAAAGGGTCATAGAACTGTTGGTGGTATGAGAGCTAGCATCTATAATGCAATGCCTAAGGAAGGTGTTGAGAAGCTAGTTGAATTTATGAAAAAATTCGAAGCTGAGAATAAATAGGGAGAGAAGATTATGGCAAAAATTAATTGTTTAAATCCTATTAGTCCGGTAGGGCTCGACCTGCTTACCGATAATTATACAAAAGTTGATGATTTTAAAGATGCGGAAGCAGTATTAGTTAGAAGTGCATCTATGCATGATTTAGAACTTTCTGATGAATTATTAGCTGTTGCCAGAGCAGGTGCAGGTGTTAATAATATTCCTCTTGATAAATGTGCAGACAAAGGTATTGTTGTATTCAATACTCCTGGTGCTAATGCTAATGGCGTTAAGGAATTAGTAGTAGCTGGCCTTATGTTAGCCTCCCGTGATTTGGTTGGTGGTATGAAATGGGTGGAAGCTAATAAAGGTGATGCTAATATTAATAAAACTATGGAAAAAGCCAAATCCAAATTTGCCGGTAAAGAGATTCAAGGCAAGAAGCTTGGTGTAATCGGCCTTGGTGCCATTGGTGTATTAGTGGCCAATGCAGCAAACAGACTGGGTATGGAAGTATACGGATGTGATCCATTCCTTTCCGTTGCTCACGCTTGGAACCTTTCTAGGGATATTAAGTATATAAAGACCAGAGAAGAAATCTTTAAAGAGTGTGATTATATTACGGTACATACTCCTTTATTAGATGATACCCGTGAAATGATTAACAAAGACACTATGGCAATGATGAAGGATGGCGTTGTAATCTTAAACTTTGCAAGAGATCTTCTGGTATGTGATGATGATATGAAGGAAGCTTTAGCAAGTGGAAAAGTTGCCAAATATGTAACTGATTTCCCTAACGCTAAAACCGCTAACATGGATGGCGTTATAGCTTTCCCTCACTTAGGTGCTTCTACAGAGGAATCCGAAGATAACTGTGCAGTAATGGCTGTTCAGCAAATTATGGATTATATTGAGAATGGTAATATCAAGAACTCTGTAAATTATCCAACTTGTGATGCAGGAATCTGTGCAACTGCACATCGTATCACCATAAATCACAAGAATGTTCCTAATATGATTAGCCAGTTAACTGGTGTATTCTCCAGTAAAGGATTAAACATTGAGAACCTGGTAAACAAATCTAAAGGTGATTATGCTTATACAGTAGTTGACTTTGATGGTAATAGTATTGATGAAGTAGTAACAGGACTTTCTGCAATCACTGGAGTGTTAAAGGTTAGAGTTGTAAAATAAATAAGATAGATAAAATAATTGTAAAAGAGCACCGCTTATGTAAGGTACAGTGAGCCAACATAAGAGATGCTCTTTTTGTAAGTAAGGATTAATATCACACATTTACAATCATACCTCAAAATGCTATAATAAGTAGAATTAAGTAATCTAGGAGGTTGTTAAAGTGGCTGAGATTAAACCATTTTCCTGTATTCGTCCTAACGAGGGCGTAGCAAGTAGAGTTGCTGCACTTCCCTATGATGTATACAATCGAAGTGAAGCTGTAGAAGAGGTAAAGAGAGAGCCTCTTTCTTTTTTGAAAATTGATCGGGCAGAGACCCAATTTGATGATACTGTTGATACATATGACCCAAGAGTATATGCGAAAGCCAAAGAACTTTTAGAGGGTATGATTGCAGATGGAACCTTTATTAAGGATCAAGATGCCTGCTATTATATCTATGAGCTGATTATGAACGGAAGATCCCAGACAGGAATTGTAGCCTGCTCCTCCATAGATGATTATGCCAACAATGTGATTAAGAAGCATGAGAAGACCAGAGAGGATAAGGAGATTGATCGAATCAAACATGTAGATACCTGTAGTGCACAGACCGGACCTATTTTTCTCGCTTATCGTTCCAACGCTATTATCAATGAGGTTGTTAACCGCACTAAGAAGGAGAACCCAGTTTATGCGTTTACAGCAGTTGATGGTGTGATTCATAACGTATGGAAGATTGGAAAGAAAGAGGATATAGATGCCATTTACAAGGCTTTTGCTGCTATAAATGAAATCTATATTGCAGATGGGCATCATAGGGCTGCTTCTGCTGTAAAGGTTGGTCTTAATAGAAGAAATGACCAGCCATATTTTACAGGAACAGAAGAATTCAATTATTTCCTTTCTGTGCTGTTCCCAGACAACCAACTGGAGATTCTGCCATATAACCGTGCTGTAAAGGATTTGAATGGTTATTCCAAGGAAGAATTTATGAATGAGGTTGAAAAGAATTTTACTGTGACCTGTGTTGGCTCCAAACAATACAGCCCTCAAAAGAAGGGCACCTTTGGAATGTATCTCATGGGACAGTGGTATGAACTTGCCGCAAAGGAAGAGTTACTTCAGATTACAGATGCAGTCAAGAGTCTGGATGTAGCCTTGTTACAGGACTATTTACTAGAGCCTGTGCTTGGAATCGGTGATCCTAGAACAGACAAGAGAATTGATTTTATTGGAGGAATAAGGGGACTAAAGGAACTGGAAAGACGGGTAGCCACAGATATGAAAGTAGCTTTTTCCATGTATCCTACCAGTATTCAGGAGCTGTTTGCAGTAGCGGATGCAGACCTTCTAATGCCTCCGAAATCCACTTGGTTTGAGCCGAAATTAAGAAGCGGATTATTTATTCACCAAATATAAAAAGTGTGAAAATAATATAAAAATTTCCAAATTCCATTGCTTTTTGTATATTTTTTCGATATGATGAAGATAGAGTTGGTATAGCACAAATGAGAGATTTATTGCTATACAGGGAAAGTTGGAAATATTATTATCCAATACATAAAGGAGTTTATAATGAGCAATGATTATGGAAAAGGAAGTGGAGTACTTTCCGCTCTTTCTAAAGTTTATGATGTTATATTTTTAAGTGTTCTATGGGTGATATTTTGTATTCCTATCATCACAATAGGTCCGGCTACTACAGCCCTGTACTATACAACAGCCAAGGTCATACGAAGGGGAAGAGGATATGTGTGGCATGAATTTTGGCATGCTTTTAAAACTAATTTTGTTACAGGAGCAATTTTTACACTTATTTTAGCTGTAATTACTGCAGTTTTATATTACGGAATTAATGTGACACAAGATAAGGTGGATACTATGACAAAGTTTATACGATATTCATATATTTTTGTTATCGTTCTTATATGCTGTGGCTATTCTTTTATGTTCCCAATTTTATCACGTTTTAATCTTAAAAGATTTCAAATGTTTAAGATGTCTTTCATGGTTTCTCTTAAGCATTTTCCAACTTCTATTATTTTGGTGTTATTACTTTTAGGTGGTGCTACTGTTCTTTATTATTTCTTTCCATTGGTGATATTTATCCCAAGTATTATCAGTCTACTATGCTCGTTGCTTATTGAGAGAGTGTTTAAAATGTACCTACCTAAGCCAGAAGCCGGAATTCCTCAAGATGATTTACCATGGTATCAGACCTTTTAGATAATAAAACTATTTAGTGATATTAACAACCGTTTAGCTTAGGCTGATGCGGTTGTTTTTTCATGTGTAGGAAAGACCTCGTTACGCAAAAACGGAGAATTCTGCATTAGTTTTAAGTCTACCTTGTTATAGGACTTTAAAGATGATATAATAGGGTGAAAAAAATCTTAGGAGGATCCCCGATGAAAAAAACATTAAGTGAAGTCATTAAAAAGCCGGAGATCGAGGCTATTGTGTATTCAGAGCATGATAATCCGCATAGTATTTTGGGAGTGCATAGTATAGAGGATGGATATTTAATCAATGCCTTCTTTCCTTCAGCAACTCAGGTTGAAGTGGTGCTAAGGAAAGGGAAAAAACTAAGTATGGAGAGGGTTAATGAGGCAGGTTTTTATTCTGTTATAGTGCCAGGAAAGCAAAAACCAGCTTATAGCTATCAGGTTGTATATGAGAGTGGAGTGACACAGGATTTAGAAGACCCATACAATTTTCCAGAAGTAATCACGCAGAAGGATAGAGAACAGTTTAGCAAGGGAATTCATTATAGTATATATGAAAAACTAGGTGCACATCCTATGAAGCTTAAAGGAACAGAGGGCGTACTTTTTGCTGTATGGGCACCAAATGCTATTCGTGTCAGTGTAGTGGGTGATTTTAATTGTTGGGATGGAAGAAGACACCCTATGAGAAGACTTGGGGATTCTGGAATATTTGAGCTATTTATTCCAGGTTTAGATAATGAAATTATATATAAGTATGAGATAAAAACTCAGGGTGGTTTACCAGTATTAAAGGCAGATCCCTATGCTAATTATGCAGAATTACGTCCGGCTAATGCCAGTAAGGTATTTGATATTACCAAATATCATTGGACGGATGAGAAATGGTTAGATAAAAGAAGAAGAGAGAATAGTGAGCAGAGACCAATGGTGATATATGAGGTACATCTCGGCTCATGGAGAAAGCCTGATATAGAGGGAGATAATGCATTCTACAACTATCGAGAATTAGCCGTTATGTTGGCAGAATATGTGAAGGAAATGGGTTATACCCATGTGGAGCTAATGCCAGTTATGGAGCATCCTTTTGATGGTTCCTGGGGGTATCAGGTAACAGGTTATTATGCTGTGACCTCCCGCTTTGGTACACCAGAGGATTTCATGTATTTTGTAGATTATCTGCATAGTCAGGATATTGGTGTCATTTTGGATTGGGTGCCTGCCCATTTCCCAAGAGATGCATTTGGACTTGCAACTTTTGACGGTACCTGTTTATATGAACATGAGGACCCTAGAAGAGGAGCACACCCTCATTGGGGTACCTTGATATTTAATTTTGGAAGGCCTGAGGTAAGCAACTTTTTGATTGCCAATGCTCTGTTTTGGGTAGAAAAGTACCATATTGATGGAATAAGAATGGACGCAGTAGCATCCATGCTTTACTTAAACTATGGCAAGGAAGATGGAGAATGGCTGCCAAACTGCTATGGAGGTTCTGAAAATCTAGAGGCAATTGAATTATTTAAACATCTGAATTCTGTCATGAAAAAACGTAATAAGGGAGTAGTTACCATGGCAGAGGAATCTACAGCATGGCCTAAAGTAACCCACCCTGTAGAACAGGATGGACTTGGTTTTGATTTTAAATGGAACATGGGCTGGATGAATGATTTCTTAGACTATATGAAGACGGATCCACTATTCCGTAAAGGGAAACACGGTGAGTTGACTTTTAGTATGGTCTATGCTTATAGTGAACATTTTGTACTGGTATTATCTCATGATGAGGTAGTACATGGTAAATGCTCCATGATTAATAAGATGCCTGGAGAATATGAAGATAAATTTGCTAATCTTCGGGCCGCATATGGATTTATGATGGGCCATCCAGGTAAGAAGTTGCTCTTTATGGGACAGGAATTTGCACAATTTATTGAGTGGAATGAGAAGAAGAGTCTGGATTGGCAACTTCTAGAATACGAGAGTCATCGTAATATGCAGCATTTTGTGAAGGTTATTAATGAATTTTATAAAAATCATGCCGCTCTATATAGCACAGATACTATACCAGAGGGATTTGAATGGTTAAGCAGTATGGATGCTGATCACAGTGTAGTAGCATTTGCTCGAGAAAGTTTAGATAAGAAGGAAACTTTGGTTTTCGTATATAACTTTACGCCAGTTATGCATGATGATTTTAGGGTAGGAGTACCTTTCCATGGAAGTTATAAAGAGATATTAAATAGCGATGCTGCTGAGTTTGGTGGAGGAAATCATTTAAATAAGAGGGCCAAGCTTTCTAAGGCAATACCACATGATGGAAGAGAAGAATCTTTGACATTTACTCTCCCACCACTTAGTATGGTAGTTTTCAATGCTGAGAGGAGACCAACAGCAGCGCAGAAGAAACCTGTAAAGAAGAAAACTACAGAGAAGAAGTCTAGAAGCAGGAAGAATAGTCAAGTATAGTAAAGGTGATAAGTATGAGTTTTTTAAATAGTTTATTTTTAACAGCGACAAAGGTTAGTAGTAACCCAGCAGTGACAAGTACAGCAGAGTCTATAAAGAAGGAAGTAGGTTTATTTCAAAAAGAATTAAATGGTTTCCTCGATTGGGCAATTGGATTTGGAAAGTCCTTACTTATTGCACTTATTGTATTTCTTATAGGGAAAAAGCTGATACATGTTCTTATGAAGGTGACTACCAAAGGTTTACAACGCTCCAGTACAGATGAAGGAGTTTCTGGATTTGTGGTAACGCTGGTGAAGACTGTCGGTTATGTAATACTTCTAATTATTATAGCAGGTATTCTGGGATTGGAGACCAGCTCTTTAGTGGCTCTTGTAGGCTCCGCCGGTTTAACATTAGGTCTTGCACTTCAGGGAAGTCTGTCAAATTTCGCTGGAGGAGTTTTGATTCTCATTAATAAGCCTTTTAAGGTGGGAGATTACATTGTAGCTGGAACCAATGAAGGAACAGTTTTTAAGATAGATATTTTCTATACTCATATTGTTACCATTGATAATAAGGATATTGTTTTACCTAATGGCGCTCTTTCTAATATGAATGTTATCAATTCCACTAGGGAAACAACCAGAAGATTGGATCTTGTTATTCCAGTAGCTTATAATTCAGATATAGACCATGTAAGAGAAACTCTGTTAGGTGTATGTACAAAGGATAGCAGAATACTTGATGATCATGAGGTTGAGGTATATCTCTATGAATTTGATAATAGTGCTATTAACATGACAGTGAGAGCCTGGACTAACACTGAGAATTATTGGCCTTTAAAATGGAGTCTTCAGGAAGAATTTAAGAAAGCTTTGGATAAGGAAGGTATTACTATTCCATTTAATCAATTGGATGTTAATCTAGTTCATAAAGATAAAAAAGAATAGAAGTGATGTGCAGGCAGGAAATATGTCATAATTAGATGATTTCCTGCCTGTTTTTAATTTATATTTGATGTCTATAGTAAAAAACTTATATTCTTAACCTACTTATAGATTAAATAAGAAAAAATGTTTTGACATATTTAATATAATAAAGTATAACTATTAGCATAATAAAATTACTAATAAATTACATAGAATATAGAAAGAGGGAAGAAAGCGATGCAAGGAAAAAATGTGATTGAAAGCATTTTTGGAAATAATGTTTTTAATGATACAGTCATGCAGGAACGTCTACCTAAAAAAACCTATCAGGCACTGAAAGCCACCATAGAGAATGGGGATGAACTGGACCGCGAGGTGGCTAACGTGGTTGCACATGCCATAAAGGAGTGGGCGTTGGAGAAAGGTGCTACCCACTATACTCACTGGTTTCAGCCTATGACAGGAATTACAGCAGGTAAACATGACTCCTTTATATCACCAGATGGTCATGGTGGTATTACTCTGGAGTTCTCTGGAAAGGAATTGATTAAGGGCGAACCAGATGCTTCTTCTTTCCCATCGGGTGGGCTACGTGCTACATTTGAAGCCAGAGGTTACACCGCTTGGGATTGTACTTCACCGGCCTTTTTAAAAGAGGATGCAGAAGGCATGATTCTATGTATTCCAACGGCATTCTGTTCATATACTGGAGAGGCCTTAGATAAGAAGACACCATTGCTACGTTCCATGGAAGCTATTAGTGAGCAAGCAGTTAGATTAGTAAAGCTATTTGGACATGAAGATGTGACTGGGGTTACTTGTTACGTGGGGGCAGAGCAGGAGTATTTTCTTGTAGATCAGAAGAATTATATGCAAAGGGAAGACCTAATGTATACAGGTAGAACCTTATTTGGTGCTATGCCACCAAAAGGTCAGGAGATGGATGATCACTATTTTGGTGCTATTAAGGAACGAGTTGCCTCCTTTATGAAGGAACTTAATGAGGAATGTTGGAAGCTGGGTATACTAGCAAAGACCCAGCATAATGAGGTTGCACCTGCTCAGCATGAGTTAGCGCCTATCTTCGCTACAGCCAATATTGCAACAGATCATAATCAGATGATAATGGAACTTATGTGTAAGATTGCTAAGCGCCATGGATTAGAATGTATCCTTCATGAAAAACCATTTGCCGGTGTTGCAGGCTCTGGAAAACACAATAACTGGTCTTTATGTACCAATACAGGAATTAATTTATTAAATCCAGGAAAGACTCCTCATGAGAATATACAATTCTTATTAATCTTGGCAGCAGTCATTCAAGCAGTGGATGAAAATCCGGAGCTATTAAGACTTTCAGCCTCCAATCCAGGCAATGATCATCGCCTAGGCGCATTAGAAGCTCCTCCAGCCATTATATCAGTATTTCTAGGAGAACAGCTAGCAGATGTGGTAAGGCAATTAGTAGATACAGGAGAAGCTACCAGTAGTATGCAGGGTGGTAAACTTAAGACCGGAGTACATACTATCCCAGAGTTTACAAAGGATGCTACGGACAGAAATCGTACGTCACCATTTGCTTTTACCGGTAATAAATTTGAATTTCGTATGCTTGCTTCCAGCATGTCTATCGCTGATGCCAATACAGTGCTGAATACCATAGTTGCGGATGTTTTTGGAAGAATGGCAGATGAATTGGAAAAGGCCGAAGACTTTGATGCGGCTGTGCACGATTTAATTAAACGGACATATACTGAACATCAAAGAGTTATTTTTAATGGCAATGGTTATTCGGATGAATGGATAAAAGAGGCAGAGAGAAGAGGGCTTCCTAATGTAAGAACTATGGTAGATGCTATTCCTGCTTTACTTTCCGAGCATTCCATTGAGATGTTTACTCGGTTAGGTGTATTAAATGCTAGTGAGCTTCATTCCCATGTGGAGATTCATTATGAACAGTACTGTAAAGTGATGAATATTGAAGCAAAAACCATGATTGATATGGCTACGAAGAAGTACATCCCAGCTGTAATCGCTTATGTAAAAACTTTGGCAGACAGTATTAATGCCGTTCGTCAGGCTGTACCAGAAGCTGTTGTTACTGTACAGAGTGAACTACTCTCAAAAGCCTCAAGGTTGCTTGCCAATACCCACAAGGCTTTGCTGAACCTACAAAAAGCTGTAAAGCAGGCTGAAGAAATAGAGAATATTGTAGAAAAAGCGGAATTTTTTAAAAACACAGTACTACAATTGATGGTGGAACTTCGTACACCAATTGATTCTCTTGAGGTTATCGTAGACAAAAAAGCATGGCCGGTACCAACCTATGGAGATTTGCTATTCAGAGTTTAATAAATAAAGAATAATGAGCCATAAGGTAAATAAATCAAAATAATTTTATTTTTTTTAAAAAAAGCTTTTCTTTTGATTAAAAAAGTGGTATGGTACTATTTATAAAAAATAGTAATCATTTAAGAACAATGGCGTTCTCATTTTTAATGAGGGCGCCTTTTTTTATATGATAGGAAATGCTTTGAATGATCTATCATATAAAACACTGCGTGAGGATACGTAGGGTGAGATATTGGAAAAAGGGAAGGATGGATATTATGCTAGAAAAGAATGTAATCGATACTTTATTTGCAAAAGATGTATTTGACGACTCTGTTATGAGGGAACGTCTACCAAAGAAAACATATGCGGCATTACGAGAGACTATTGAAAATGGTACAGAACTGAATCCGGAAGTGGCCAATGTAGTAGCTCATGCTATGAAGGAATGGGCTTTAGAGAGAGGCGCAACCCATTATACGCATTGGTTCCAGCCTATGACGGGCATAACGGCTGAAAAGCATGATTCCTTTATAGCTCCATCTGGTGAAGGTAAAGTAGTGATGGAGTTCTCTGGTAAAGAATTGATTAAAGGAGAACCTGATGCATCCTCCTTTCCATCCGGTGGTCTAAGAGCTACCTTTGAGGCTAGAGGTTATACTGCATGGGATTGTACCTCTCCTGCCTTTTTAAAGGAAGATGCAGGTGGCGTCACCCTTTGTATACCTACCGCTTTTTGCTCTTATACTGGTGAAGCACTGGATAAGAAGACACCATTACTTCGTTCTATGGAAGCAGTAAGTGAGCAGGCAGTCCGTATTTGTAAATTATTTGGCCATGAAGATGTCACAAAGGTGGATTGCTCAGTGGGACCTGAGCAGGAGTATTTTCTTGTAGATAGAGAAAAATACTTAAAGAGACCGGACTTGATTTTTACAGGTAGAACCTTATTTGGTGCAATGCCTCCAAAAGGTCAGGAGTTAGATGATCACTATTTCGGTTCAATTCGTGAAAGAATCGCATCCTTTATGAAAGAATTGAATGAAGAATGTTGGAAATTAGGAATACTGGCTAAAACCCAGCATAATGAGGTTGCACCGGCACAGCATGAGATGGCACCTATTTTCTCCACAGCCAATATTGCAACGGATCATAACCAATTGGTTATGGAATTAATGAAAAAGATTGCTCGTCGTCATGGCTTGGAGTGTCTGCTTCATGAAAAACCATTTGCCGGCGTCAATGGTTCTGGTAAGCACAACAACTGGTCAATCTGTACCAATACAGGCAAGAATCTGCTAGATCCAGGCTATACTCCTCACGAAAATATACAGTTCTTATTATTCCTATCTGCAATTATTCGCGCTGTAGATGAGAATGCAGCACTGTTAAGATTATCAGCATCCAACCCTGGCAATGACCACAGATTAGGCGCTAATGAAGCACCTCCTGCCATTATATCCATCTATTTGGGAGAGCAGTTAGAAGATGTAGTAAAGCAGTTAGTAGATACAGGAGAAGCAACTTCCTGCAAACAGGGTGGAAAATTATATACAGGTGTTCATACACTACCTGAACTTGCTAAGGATGCAACTGATAGAAACCGTACATCACCATTTGCCTTTACTGGTAATAAATTTGAATTCCGTATGGTTGCCTCCAGCTTATCCATTGCGGGAGCTAATACCGTATTAAATACTATTGTTGCAGATGTTTTATCTGATATGGCTGATCAGCTAGAGAAAGTAGATGACTTTGAGAGTGCCGTACATGACCTGATTAAAAAGACTTTAAGTGAGCATCAGAGAATTATTTTTAATGGAAATGGGTACTCAGATGCCTGGGTAGAAGAAGCAGAGAGAAGAGGGCTTCCAAATGTGAAGACTTTGGTGGATGCCATTCCATCTTTAGTAACAGATAAATCCATTAAGATGTTTGAAAAACTTGGAGTTTTATCAGAAACAGAGCTTCGTTCCCGCGCAGAAATCAATTATGAATTGTATGCGAAAGCTATTAATATAGAAGCCAAGACAATGATAAAGATGGCTTCCAAAAAATATATTCCTGCTGTTATCAAATATGTTAAAACTTTAGCAGATAGTATTGTTAGTGTAAAGGATGCCTGCCCAGAGGCGGATGTATCTGTACAGGCAGATTTGTTAAAAGTATGCTCCGCTAAATTACGAGAGGCTCAGACAGCACTAGATCAACTGTTTACAGTTGCAGAGAAGGCTGGGACCCTGGAAGAAGGAGAAACTCAGGCACATTATTTTAAAGATGTTGTGTTCCCAGCTATGAATCAACTTCGAGCTCCGATTGATGAACTGGAAGTGATCGTAGATAAAGAGGCTTGGCCAGTTCCAACCTATGGTGATTTATTATTCGAGGTATAATAACTAATATTTGCATATACACCCTTTTGCCGGGCTGTCAATGACAGCCCGGTTTTTAAATGAAAGTTGAACAATGTCGAAAAATGAGGTAAAATAAACCATATGAAGCACATAGTAGAGGAGTAGGGGATAATGAAAGAGAATAAAGATTGTATAGTAAGGGGACAACCTATGCTAAAAAAAGTATTGATTGTGGATGATAGTAAAGCCAACCGACAGGTACTATGTAGTATTCTTAGTAAGGATTACGAAATACTAGAAGCTGTAACATTAAAAGAAGCCATCATAACATTACATGAACAATATCAAAGCATCTCTGCAGTTTTACTAGATCTTGAAACGCCTAATATAAATGGCTATGAGATACTGGAAACGTTACGCAGAGATGTTTTTTTATCACAAATTCCGGTAATTGTAACCATAAGCAGTGATGAGACAGACGCTGAGATCAAGGCATTGTCCCTTGGAGCACAGGATTTTCTCATAAAACCATATAAGCCAGATATTATAAAACATCGACTGGCTAACGCCATCTATCTTAGGGAGACAGCAGCTTTTATTAATGCATTTCGATATGATGTTCTTACAGGTGTATTAACCAAGGAATGTTTTTATAATACGACAGCGAATATATTAAAGAATAATCCAGATAAGAAATATGATATTATTTGCTGTGATATAGAAAAATTTAAATTAGTAAATGATCTATATGGAACAGGTACTGGAAATGAGCTTCTTAAGCATTGTGCAAGAGTATTGGATAAGTATAAAGGTGAAAATGGTATCTGTGGTAGAATCGGGGTAGATGTATTTGCCATCTTACTATTACATAGGGATAACTATGACAGCCAGTACTTTGCAACAATAAATGAGAAGATAAATCGGTTTCATATTAATTTAAATATAGTTATTCGCTATGGAATTTATTTGATACATGATCCACAAGTTTCAGTAAATATTATGTGTGACCGAGCATGTCTAGCAATAGCATCTATCAAAGGTCTATATGATATCTATTATAAGTTTTACGATGGAAAGATCCGTCAAAAACTTTTGGATGAGCAATATATTACTGCAAATATGGTAAAGGCATTACAGGATGGTCAATTCGAGATTTATTTACAACCTAAATATGAGTTGAAAACAGAAAAAATCATTGGGGCGGAGGCATTAGTACGATGGAACAATCCAGAAAAGGGGTTTATATCACCTGGACAGTTCATTCCACTCTTTGAGAAAAATGGATTTATTACAGATTTGGATATTTATGTATGGGAATCCTGCTGTAAACTTATCAGAAATTGGATTGATAGAGGAAGAAGGTTGATTCCTATTTCTACTAATGTGTCCCGTACGGATATCTATAATCCTCATATTGATAAAATTCTAATGTCTTTGGTTGACAAATACCATATCAGTCCCCAATGTCTGTATCTGGAGATAACTGAATCTGCTTATACAGAGAACTCCAAACAGCTGATTGAGACAGTAAAAAAATTAAAGGAATTGGGGTTTGTAATAGAGATGGATGACTTTGGAAGTGGTTATTCATCCTTAAATATGTTGTCTGATCTGCCAATTGATATTTTGAAATTGGATATAGGATTTTTGCAAAATAAAGAGAAAAAGACCAGCAGAAGTATTCTGAGTTTTATAATAAACCTGGCTAAATGGCTGAATCTAGGGGTGATTGCAGAAGGAACGGAAACAGCAGAGCAGGTATACCTACTTAATTCTCTTAATTGTGAATATGCTCAGGGTTACTATTTTGCAAAGCCAATGCCAGTAGCACAATTGGAGAGGATGCTTGATAATCAATTTGGAGAGCAAAGGGATGAACAACAGGGCAATAAGGATGAAGAAACAATGGAACTTAACACCTATCATCCCCAGACTATATTAGTACTAGATAACAACTTAGAAGACTATTTCTCCTTTAAAAGTGCATTTGCGGATAAGTATATTGTAACTAATACTGCATCCGTAGAGGAAATGATACATTATATTCAGGAATACAAGACAGATATCAGTGCAGTTTTGTTTGTCTTTAGCCATATTGCCAATATGAAGGAACTGCTTCAGGTAACAGAGGCGTGTAGATTATATAACATTCCAGTAATTACCTTCCACGCATCTAAGAGCTACATGGAGGCTGCAATTGATGCTGGGGCAATGGATTGTATTGAAGAGCCATATATACTTAAAGTAATGAGGAACCAGATAGAAAATGTAATCTGCAGGGCGCAAATCTTTGAGTTTCAGAAACAAAGGGACTACAACTTCAACATTATGGATATTAAGAAGAGGACAGAGCAGGATTCTCTCACGGGACTATTAAATCGAGGGGAATTTGAATACAGGGTACAACAATTTTTTCTAAATCACCCAGGAGAAACAGGCATTTTTATTATACTGGATGTAGATGATTTTAAAATGATTAATGATACTTACGGTCATACCACTGGAGATGTGGTCTTGCAGCATGTGGGAAGTTATTTGCACTACCTATTTCCTGAAACAGAAATGATTGGAAGAATGGGTGGAGATGCATTTGGTATATTTATTCCAAGTGCCATTGACAAGCAACAGCTGGTAATAAAAGCAAAGAAAATGTGTCATGCCCTTGATGTGGATACAGATATGGTGCAGGTGTCCTGCTCGGCAGGAATAAGCATGTTTCCTTACCATGGAAATAACTTTAGAACTCTTTATGAATGTTCAAATTTGGCACTGTTGTTAGCCAAGAGGACCGGTAAATGTCAATATAAGTTTTATAGTAATGGGATGAAATATGAGAATAAGCGATTAGCAAAATGATTCATAAGCATCCAGATGACATAAACAGAGGTTATTTTGGGTCTCAGTAAACCGATAGAGTCTCATAAAGTTATATATACTTACAATATTATTCCTAAATATGATATAATAGTAAAAATACCGTAATCTGTAATGAGCAGGGAGGATTATATATGAATTATCGTAAATTAGGAAAAACGGAACTTATGGTCAGTGAAATTGGTCTTGGTGCTGAGTGGTTGGAGCGACATGATTCCAAAGAGTGTAAGGATATAATTGTTACCTGTGAGTCCATGGAAATTAATATTCTTGACTGTTGGATGAGTGAGCCGAATGTACGTACTAATATTGGAGCTGCAATTAAGGGGAAACGTGAACGCTGGATTATTCAGGGACATATTGGTTCTACATGGCAAGATGGCCAATATGTACGAACCAGAGATTTGGACCAGGTAAAACCTGCCTTTCAAGATTTATTGGACCGTCTTGGCACAGATTACATTGACATTGGAATGATTCACTATGTGGATCAGGAGGCTGAATTGGATCAGATTGCAGTAGGGCCATTTTATACTTATGTGAAAGAGTTAAAAGAAAAAGGAATCATACGACATATTGGGATGAGCACTCATAATCCGAATGTGGCAAAGAAAGCTATTAACATGGGGTTGGTGGAGATGATTATGTTTAGTGTGAATCCGGCTTTTGATCTGCTTCCAGCCACGGATAACCTGGATGACTATTTTGTGGAAGAATATGATATGGATTTGGGAGGAATCGCTACAGAGCGTTCGGAACTTTACAAGCTTTGTGAACAGAAGGACGTAGGGATTACGGTCATGAAAGGTTTTGCAGGAGGCCGCTTGTTCAATGCACAAGCATCTCCGTTTGGAGTGGCCCTCACACCAGTTCAGTGTATCCATTATGCGCTGACACGTCCTGCGGTAGCTAGTATTATGGTAGGTGTTGACACACCAAAGCAGGTAGAGGAAGCAGTCAGTTATGAGATAGCAGGTGAGGAGGAGAAGGACTATGCAACTGTGCTGGCCACAGCTCCGCGTCACGCATATAGTGGACAGTGTACATATTGTGGTCATTGTAAGCCATGCCCGGCGGAAATTGATATCGCAATGGTCAATAAACTGTATGACCTAGCTATTATGCAACCAGAGGTACCAACTTCTGTAAAAGCACATTATCAGGATTTGGAAAAGACAGCAGAAGATTGTATTGGATGTCGTGGATGTGAGGAACGTTGCCCATTTGGCGTAAAGATAGCAGAGAGGATGGAGAAAACCAGGAAGATTATGACAGAAATACTTTGAAGAGAAAGATCAGGCGACAGTATTGGCATTTGATAAGGAAGTAATTGGAGCGGCAACAATATGCTATTCTACTATTTTGCCATATGTTAAGAATCCTACGGGCAAACGCGGATATATAATGAGTGTGTATACTATTGATGAGTATCGCAGACAGGGGATTGCTTCCCAGATGCTAAAGATTCTTATTAAAGAAGCTAAAAGGAAGGGAGTATTACAGATAACTCTAGATGCTTCAAATCTTGGAAGACCTGTATATCATAAACTTGGTTTTGTGGATTCTCCTACCTATATGATTTTAGATATGTATCAACCGGAGTAGTGACGGAGGCAAATCTTTTCCCTCCATTACAAGTAATTTTCTTATCTCATTATGGTCACAGAGAACCTTAGAATAAAAAAGGATACAAAGCGGCATATGATCTCTATGCCGGATTTGTATCCTTCTTTTATCTTTATCTATTCTGTTCGAAGGGCAGTAACTGGATCCTTCTTTGCAGCTTTCTTACTAGGAATCAATCCACCGATTAAAGTTAAAATCATACTGAGAAGAATCAGGATGATAGCTCCACCAACTGGTAGCGCAGCACTTACTTCCGTAGAATCGGCTATGCTATGAATAATGGCATTGGTCGGTATAAGAAGTAGTAGGGTCACTCCGATACCTATTAAGCCGGAACAAAAACCAATAATAAAGGTTTCAGCATTAAATACCTGAGAGATATTCCGCTTGGAAGCACCTACAGCTCGTAGAATTCCGATTTCCTTTGTACGCTCTAATACAGAGATGTAGGTTATAATGCCAATCATGATAGAGGATACCACTAAGGAAACTGCGACAAAGGCAATCAGCACATAGGAGATTACGTTTATAATGGTGGTAATGGAAGACATTAAGAGGGCTACGAAATCTGTATAAGTAATCTGGTTGACTTCTGAGGTAGATTCATTGTAGGCTTTTATACATTCTGCAATGCCGTCCTTAGCCTCAAAACTATCCGCATATAGATTAATGGAGGATGGGGTGTCAAGACTGACAACACCGAAGCTCTTCATGTTATCCTCATAGCTTCCACCTGCAATATTTTTTTGATAGATCTGAAGAAGTATTTCATCGGAAGGCTGCTTCAGAAAGTCATCTAGCATGGATGCCAATTCTTCCTCTCCTAAGCTCATAAACTTAGATAGGGCGTCAGAATCACTTCCATACATGGATTGCATCATTTCTTTGGAAAACTTAGCTTTTTCAGCCACACTAAGGTTAGAAAGATAGCTTTTGGCATCTTCGATCTTGGTGGCATCATTTTTTGATATAAAGGGAATACCATTTAATACGTTAATGGATTGGTTGGCCGTTTGTGCTTTTACAATGGCGCTGTTATTGGTATATTCAATCAGATAATTCGTCAATGCTTGGGTGTATCCGATTGGTATAGATGAAGGAGCGCTATTGTTATCAGTGGAACGTACCACACCGCTAATTTTAAGTTTAATGGCATCCTTTAATAAAACTGAGGTCTTGACGGTGTCTCCGGTTATGGAACTGTAGGTTCCGTTTTCATTTTTTACGTAGGTGTCACAAGCCGGAATTAAATAAAATTCTTGCTTACATATATCTTCATAAGACCATTTCTTAGAATCTACTTTAATACTTTCACCGGAATCAAGCTTCTCTACTAATTCTTTATATTCTGAAGTAGGGAGGATGCCTAACTTATATAGAGTCTGTTGGTTGATTTCATTGTCTTCATCTAACATCAGAACTATTTCAGTATACTCCTTAGGCCAGGAACCATAGAGAAGATCATACTTGTCTTTGACAGCATTGCTTACCAGATTGCCATTCGTTCCCGGAATTAATTCTTTGAAATTATTGGAAGGGGTATTTCCCATAGATCCCATTGCACTCATAGCACCCATGCCACCCATTTCTCCAGATAGCATGTCAGAAGCACCATTTTTGGTTTTCGGCAAGGTACTTCCATCGGTATTTACTAGTTCATTATTGGAGTCATGAGTATAGACACTGAATTTTGTATTGTAGGAATAAACAATTCCATTCTCACCAATGTATTGATGAATAGGACTTTTTTCATCATCCAAATACTTTTTAAATGAGGTTAAGTTATTTTTCTTGAAGCTGGAATTCATGGTGGAAAGCATTTCAAAAGCGATACCATTGGAATAAACAGCATCTAAATCATGGTTTAATTCTTTATTGGCTACAGCGTTGCTTTTTCCCATCATGCTACCAAGGTCCATGGCCTGGGCATCAATTGTAATAGGATATGAGGTCATAGTGTCTTTTTGTGTATCGTCAATATACGAATTGACACCATTGGATAAGGATAAAATTAGGGCAATACCAATTATACCTATGGAACCTGCAAAGGCGGTAAGAATAGTCCTGCCCTTTTTCGTACGTAGATTATTGAAGGAGAGGGCAAGAGAGGTTTTAAAGGACATGGATGACTTACCCATATTTTTATAAGTAGCCGGAGCAAGCTTGGTTTCATCTACCTCATAAGGATTGGTGTCGGCAATAATCTTGCCGTCACGGAGATTAACAATACGGGTAGCGTACTGTTGAGCTAATTCAGGGTTATGTGTAACCATTACTACAAGACGATCCTTAGCGACTTCCTTTAGAAGATTCATAACCTGAAGACTGGTATCCGTATCTAGCGCTCCTGTTGGCTCATCAGCAAGGAGAATATCCGGATCATTAACAAGGGCTCTTGCAATCGCGACACGCTGAATCTGTCCGCCTGACATCTGGTTAGGGCGTTTGTGAAGCTGATCTCCTAGTCCTACCTGTTCCAAGGCCTGTTTGGCTCGTCTCTTTCTCTCAGAGCGTTTGATGCCAGAGATAGTCAAGGCAAGCTCTACATTGGATAAAATGGATTGATGGGGAATTAAGTTATAGTTTTGAAATACGAAACCAATGGTATGGTTTCTGTAAGAATCCCAATCCTTGGATTTGTATTTCTTGGTAGAGATTCCATTGATGATTAGATTGCCACTATCATAGCGGTCTAAACCACCGATGATATTAAGAAGGGTAGTTTTACCAGACCCACTGGGACCTAAGATAGCAACAAACTCATTATCACGAAGATTTAAATCAACTTCATCTAATGCAGTCTGCACTAAATCTCCGGTCTTATATTTTTTACTAATTTTTTGTATTTGAAGCATTTGTAGACTCCTTTACATTTTATTATGGAAAATAATAGCTATATTCTTATTTTAGGTCTCATAATAGCTTGTTAAACAAAAAATGTAAACAGAAAAACTATTATTTTAATAAAATTTTCATTTTTGGGTAGATTAAATTTGTAACTTAGATAAATGGATTTTCTTAGTACATAAAAATAAGGAATTGCAAATAATAACAATTCCTTCTGCTATTATATTACCATAAAATGGGCAAAAAATCAAGTCTTGTATGGAGTGGTAGAACAATTATAATAAAATAATTGGAGGTGGCAATGTTGGATGATATTATGGAATTAATGCTGATACAACAGCAAAAACAGGAGCTTACCAAGGTACTTGACTGCAACAGTTATACAAAGAAGTTTGGAATAGAACTAACAGAAGAGGACGCCAAAGAATTATTATTGAGTCGAAAAAGTAGCTTAAGAAGAGAGGAAAGGGTAGAATTTAAAGAAAGTATAATGCCTAAGCTTATCTATGCTTTTTGTGATTCGTCCTATGTCTATCAGGACAATTATTTGGAAACTCTGGAACGGTTACAGGAGATTTTTTATTTGTACAAAAATGAAAGTTTAGATGAATGGACAGATGATGAACTTCTACAGTATATGAAGGAAGCATTTGATGGGGAGTGTCAGGGTTCCTTAGATTATCTGGAGGAAACATGTCTTGAGAAGATGGCCCGGGATGTTCGAAGAAGTAGTCGTGGGTTTATGAGACGAGTTTTGGAGGATGAGGAAGATCTGGAAGGAGAAAGTTATGATGAGTGAACAGGAACAAGAAGAACTTCTGGTTCTTGTAGCAGAACTTACGGACCGTTATACAAGTAGAGAAAGTACATCTATACCCTATGAGAAGGCAAGGATGCTGATGGAAGCGGTGCTTTATTGCATAGAAGAAGCAAAGAAGGTGAACGCCACATCCGGTGCTGTTGAAACAATAGAAAAGAAGGATTTGCGAATGCAGTATTCCATTGGGTATGAGTTGGTAATAAAAAAGGTAAAGGAAGCCAATAGATTTTATAACCAGTTCATACCACATTTTTTATCCTATGGAAACATATGCTATTATGACACTATTGTAAAAGGTTTACCGGCTTTCTTTCTTTATTATGATGCTAGATTCTGCCCTCAGGATCATCTTCTAACCTTAGATTATCCTGTTTTACAATCTCTGGAGGAATACTGTGGAATTGACAGGATTGAGAAGTATCTATTATGTGTAGCTTTCGAACAACGGTTTTTGCATCCAATTGGTGAGATGGTTATTAATGAATTAATGGGGCAGTATGAATATGAGTTTAGAGAAGCTATCATCAATGTATGCAGCCCCATACTTCGATATAAAGTTAGCTTGCAACTATTAGGGAAAAGACAGGACAAGTTAATACTTGGAGAGAATGGCTTACAGCAGTTGAAAGAGTTAGTGCTTTATAAAACATCGGGACAAGTATTAACCCTTTGTAACGAAGCCTTACATTGCCTGATAGAAAATGAGTACCAAGGTCAAGAGGAGTTATATAGCTACTTAAGTCTAGATATGCAGGATTTTGTGGTAGAACTTAAGAATGCCACTCAATACAATTGTCTAAATGTTTTATTTCCGGTGTAATGATGTAATCCATTATGTTGTGTCTGTATCACATTGTTCTAATAATGGTACAAGCAGGGTAATTGACACACATACTGCATTATGGTAATCTAAATCTATGGTAAGTGGAAGGGTGCGCCCAACTGTAAGCCATTCTAATTATAAAAGTAAAATCGCGCTGAAACGACAAGGATTCGTTCTGAGTCAGAAGACGAGAGAATAGTGTAAGTCTAGTCTAATTCTGGATTATTCTGTCCCTTTGCCGTTTTGGCAAAGGGATTTTGTGTTTACAGTTCACCAAATACGAAGTATTTGGCGAATGTCCCTCACCGAATGACAGAATGTCATGAAGTGTAAATCTCAATCCAAAATCCCGTCGTAATGTCATCAGCCGGAACCAATAGGTTCCATTACAAAAGGAAAAAGGAGGTCATTATGGAAACACGATTAGCAATCGTAGGAATTATGGTGTACAGTCCGAAGTCTGTAGAACGGATTAATGAACTGCTACATCAATACAGTCAGTACATCGTAGGTAGAATGGGTCTTCCATACCAAGAGAAAAAGGTATCTGTCATTAGTGTCATTATGGATGCTCCTAATGATGTGATTGGTGCACTGTCTGGAAAGCTTGGGATGATACCGGAAGTTAATGTGAAAGCGATTTATTCCAAGGTATAAATACATAATAGAACCTACATAGGAAAGGAAGATGGAGTATTGGTAAAGCAACGAGACCAAGATCTGGTGAATAAGCTTGAACAAGATGGATGCTTAACAGCACCAGAATTCGAGGAATTACTTACCATATGGACAAAAGATACAAGAATATACGCAGGAAAAAAAGCTAGAGCCATAACTGATCGTATATTTGGTAATAAGATATATGTGAGAGGGTTGGTGGAATTTACTAGCTACTGTAAAAATGATTGCTACTACTGTGGATTAAGAAGAGGTAATACTCTGGCTGAACGATATCGCCTTACCAAGGAAGAGATTCTCTCCTGCTGTGAACAGGGGTATCAGCTTGGATTTCGAACCTTTGTCCTTCAGGGTGGAGAAGACATGGCGTTTACCGTAGATCGGTTTGTAGAAATAATAAGGGCAATGAAAGAAAAATACCCGGAATGCGCCATAACTCTATCCATTGGAGAAAAGGAATTGGAAGATTATTCCGCTATGAAGGAAGCTGGTGCGGATCGATTTTTACTTCGCCATGAAACGGCAGACACAACACATTACAATATCTTACACCCAGAGGAATTGTCTTTGGAACATCGCATGCAGTGCCTTAAAGATCTTCATCAATTGGGCTTCCAGACTGGAT
>JAEYPA010000053.1 GCA_023411225.1 Bacillota bacterium | reverse complement strand
ACTTATTCCCCGTGAAATTGATACAAAAACAATTATGATCACTGTACTTAGTTTTTGTATAATTCACTACTTCTACAATGGAAGGATCACTACTTTTTATTGAGGTAATAATAGTATTATAATAGGTATTATTTTTTCTAAAATCATATGCATCAATAGATGCTCTTTGATTAAGACTTATAGATTTATTGGTAACTCCTAATATACCACTGATACCTTTTTCTATGGTATATGTATTTTGTCGTGTCCAAATAATCTCTTCTCCTCTTTTAAAGGTTGCTGCTACCGTAACACGTCCTTCGTTCAAGCAGCTTAGCATTGCTGTTCCATCCGAATTCATCTCTATGGATGCATACTTTTCCTTCGAGGACCAATAATCATAATTTACAACAGACCAAGTAAGACTACAAGTATTATCTATCACAGGAAAGAAATCCAGAGACATCTTAACCTTTTCACCTATATACATATTCCCTGAACTAGTCAGCTTTGGTTTAGATACAACAAAATTATCTCCCCATGTATATGTAGTACTATTATAGTTACACGTAAATACACAATTTTCACTATTACTTGTCTCATTACCTGCTACAATGTTCCCATCTTGATATGTAAAAGCACTATTCTTCCCACATGTGATGACTGCCTTATCTTTTACAGTCTTCTCTAATTGCCCTCTATAATACTCGTAAAAGATTAAACTTGGCCCTTTTACTATTTGATTTGGATATAACTTTGTAGGACCATCATATTCCAATACATATTGTTGTGTTGCTATGGAAAACGATAAAGGTACTTGATACACTACTTTTCCTTCTATTTTAATGACACATTTTAGCATACCAGATCCAGTATACAAAGCCTTGACTATTATTTTATTTTCCTTGATACTTGTCTCAAGTATCCTTTTATTTATATCTTCTGGAATAATCTCTATTGTATATTTGGAAGGATCCACCAACTCATTGGGATGGTAGATATTGTTTTTATCATAGTAGTCTTTAGTTAAGTCAAAGGTAATTTCAGAAGTTTGCGTTGGACATAATTCTAACAGTTTACTACCACTCTGCTTCACTTGACATAAATACTGTGGTTCCATGCAGGTATAATAGTAGGTGCTACTAGCACTTATAACCTTTTCTCCATCCCTTACAGTATAATATACGGTAATCTCCGCTTTGCCGGGACTATTACCTTGTACTGTGAAAGAACATCCACCCATTGTAGCATTCTTTACTATTGATATAATCGTAGGGGCACTACTTACCACATTATTGACAATTACTCCTTCTTTGACATCTCTGATATAAATATTATTAAGGCTCTTTTTCTGTATTTCATTTACTTTTATGGTGTTATTAGACAGGACATCATTATTTACAATAAGTTGAGCTACCTGAAAATGATACCTCTTCGTTTCTGCAACCGGTTTCGTACTACTGCCCTCATAGGCTTCTATATAACCATATATGGTACCTATCTTTTTGGCTATTACGGTAAGTTTATTTCCCTCTATCTTACCATCCATAATACCCTCTCCAGAGGAACTATAAGATTTCCAAACAAACCTAACATTCTCTGTGACCTCTTTGGTTTTAGCTACCCCACCCTCTATATATCGTTTTACTAATTTCAAAGTTTGCTGATTAGAATCTCCTGTATACCAGTAGGTAGGTAGCTCTTCATATACAAGCTTATATTCTACATAATCTTGAAGTGTAATAACATTGGTAACTTTAAAACCATAAAAAGAATTGGAATTATCTGAACACAGTCTAATCTTAATTGTATCCCCCCATAGAGTAATGGTTTTACCAGACAGTTCATCTGCTGTATAAGTTCCTAAACAGACATTGTCCATGTCATATAAATAGATAAAGTCTGCATCTCTCTGTACAAAGGTATCGTAAGAAAAGGTTATCCTTAATACAGGTGCATCTGGATTCCGATAAACCCACATATGATCTTGATTATTACTATAATTATGATTGGATTCTAGTTCATTCACATTGGTTACTGTTGTAATATTCGCCGGATCATACCACTCAAGACTAGGACCACTGGATACATTACTTACAGGTATGGAACCAATCCCAGTAGATGTATCCTTTCTAGGGTTATTCTCGGTCTTACCATTTACTTGATCTTGTTTCAAACCGGCTTGTTGCCCACCATCCGATTTTTTTGTGAGTTGGTACTGTTCCTTTTCAGCAGTCAAATTAACCATTTGATTATCCGTGTTGTATGCTGGTTGAGATAGATCCTCCTTATTTACCTCTCCAACGGTTTGAGCATCTAAAGTGGTTTTTTGTTGTATACCTGAGTGCTTATTTGTATGTACTATGGTCGATAGTAAAAGAATAGCTAGACAAACTGTTGGTATAACCCTTACTAATATCTTATTTTTTTTCATAAACTCCTCCTTTATCACATGTTCCGTTGTCATCGATTGTTATATCTAATATTATCCATTTACTTACTTTTCATGTCAATTCATATATTGAGATAGATTTGCTGATCCTCTAATAAAACCATAAAAGTATTGGTGTGAGTTCATAGTACCCACACCAATACTTTGTACAGTCTCTTTTCTATTTATTATTTTATCTTCACTTTACTAACCGTACTCCATCCTGAATAGTATTTTACTCTGTTCACTATCTTATAGGTTCTGATACGAACATAATACGTGGTTTTCTTTTTCAGTTTACTTGCTTGATAGCTTGTAGTACTGGACTTCGTAATTGCCTTTTTTGTGGCTTTACTAAAGCTCTTGTTGCTAGCATACTGAATCTCATAGCCAGAAACAAGCTTATTACTACTCCA
>JAEYPA010000052.1 GCA_023411225.1 Bacillota bacterium | reverse complement strand
AAATCCTTTCACACTCTTTGTTATGACTATGAAATTAATTGGTCAAAAATTGGTCAAATCTATTTTGAAGTACGTCAAACCCTTGATTTTACTGGATTTATTTCTCCAACTTCTTCATCGTTGGGAATAACAACACATCCCTAATTGCTGCAGAGTCTGTCAGCAACATTACCAAACGATCAATACCGATACCAATACCGCCAGTAGGAGGCATACCATATTCCAGTGCACAGATGAAGTCATCATCACAGTGCTGAGCTTCTTCATCCCCTTTGTCAAACATCTCTTCCTGAGCCATAAAACGTGCTCTTTGGTCAATTGGATCATTTAACTCTGAGAAAGCATTGGCCATCTCTCTCTTGGTAATGAACAGCTCGAATCTCTCCGTGTAAGCTGGGTTAGAAGGTTTCTTCTTAGCTAGTGGAGAAATCTCAACTGGGTGATCCATGATAAAGGTTGGCTGAATTAACTGCTCTTCACAGAACTCTTCGAAGAATAGATTTAAGATATCACCTTTTTGGTGTCTTTCCTCAAATTCTACATGGTGCTCCTTAGCAACCTTTCTTGCTTCCTCTGTATCTGCAATCTGATCAAAATCTACGCCAGCATATTTCTTCACGGCATCTACCATAGTCATACGCTCAAATGGCTTTCCTAAATCGATTTCTACGCCATCATACATTACCTGAGTGGTTCCTAATACCTTCTCTGCTACATGCTTAAATAGGTCCTCTACTAAGTCCATTATACCATAGTAATCAGTGTAAGCCTGATATAATTCCAATAAAGTAAATTCTGGATTGTGACGAACGGATAAGCCTTCATTACGGAATACTCTTCCTATTTCATAAACTCTCTCTAATCCACCAACAATTAATCTTTTTAAGTATAATTCAAGAGAAATACGAAGATTCAAGTCTTCATCTAAGGAATTATGGTGAGTGGTAAATGGTCTCGCAGAAGCACCACCAGCCATTGGCACAAGGGTAGGGGTTTCTACTTCCATAAAGTCCTTACCATCCAGATAGTTACGTATTTCACGGATAATTGCGGAACGCTTCTTAAAGGTATCTCTTACCTCTGGATTTACAATTAAATCAATATAACGTTGTCTATAGCGCATATCCGTATCTTTTAATCCATGATACTTCTCTGGAAGAATCTGAAGGCTTTTAGATAATAAGGTAACTGATGTGGCATGAATGGAAATCTCACCAGTCTTAGTAGTAAAGACTTTACCTTTGATCCCAACGATATCACCAATATCCATTTTTTTGAATTCCTTATAGGAATCTTCCCCAATCTCATCCCGGGCTACATAACTCTGAATGGTACCATCTCTATCTGCTACATTACAAAAGCTTGCTTTGCCCATTACACGCTTGGACATCATACGTCCTGCAATGGAGACCTCTTTTCCATCGTACTGTTCGTAATTTCCTTTTATGTCTGTAGTGTGACAGGATACATCATATTTCATAATCTGAAACGGATCCTTATTATTGGCCTGTAATTCAGCAAGTTTCTCTCTTCTAACCTTCAATAATTGGTTTAAATCTTGTACCTGGTTGTTTCCTTCAGCCACTTCAATCTCTCCTTTGTTTATGTAACCAGTAATCCCTGGCTGACATAGTAATATTCGTTAAATATAGCTGATTCTGCCATGGCAAAATCAGCTAAGTATGCTCATTAATTAGATCGTTGAATCTCTAAAACTTTGTATTGAATCGCTCCTGCCTGAGTCTCAACACTCACTGTCTGGCCTACTTTTGCTCCAATAAGAGCCTGACCCACTGGTGACTCATTGGAAATCTTACCTTGTAAGCTATTGGCTTCTGTTGAGCCAACAATCTTATATTCCATTTCTTCTTCAAATTCAATGTCAAAAATCTTTACTTTACAACCAATGCTAATTGCTTCCAAATCTATCTCATCTTCATCAACAACTTCTGCATTCTTTAATATCTTCTCTAATTCTTCAATACGAGCCTCAATATCTCTTTGTTCATCTTTCGCTGCATCGTACTCAGCATTTTCAGATAAATCCCCTTGTTCTCTGGCTTCTTTTATTTTCTGAGCTACTTCCTTTCTACGATTCACCTTTAAATCGTGTAACTCATTTTCCAGTTTTACTAACCCTTCATATGTTAGTATGTTCTTTTTGTCTGCCATCTAAACCCTACCTCCAACTTAAATCGTATATTTTTGAACAATAAATACAATTTCTTGCCTTTACTGTTACAGAAGAATACAATAACACTAGTGCATTATATGACTTTTCGTACCTACATATACATTCTTAGTATTATAGCGTAAGCATCTCACGTTGTCAATAACACATCGCCTTTTGCCTATATATCACTAATTTCACAGAGTTGGTAACTTATCTAAAAGAAGATAAAGCCTCCAGCGGATTGCAGAGCGGCTCAAATGTATTATATCAGTAAACTGACAGTCGCTCACAACAAGTACGCCAAGAGATATTTAAATAAATATCTTCCCTTCATAATATCTTGTTATAGAATATCATTTTTTCATTTAAAATATACTACTACATTATAGAATAAAAATTCCAAGTTTGTAAGAAATAAACGCTTCCAATATACATAATTACTGTAAAAATGATTAAAATATTTTTCTTAATTGTCTGACGCTCATTACGCATACGATATACCAGATATACAAGAGAAATAATCTCTAATGCAGACAAAATTATATTTAGCACAATATGTATATTTATAGAAGATGCAAAAAGGCCCTGTGTACTACTAATATCATTAAAGACTGCCCAGTTATTCAGCACCGTGAGAGCTAAAAGAATCGTAAAGATATCGTAAGCCAGGCGAACTCCCTTCCAGTTGAATCTACGTTTTATTACATCTTTAATCAATCCGTAGATAGAAACCAAAGCCATCACCACTATAAAGAGAATTGAAACAATCAAAATAAAGATTGTCATAGAAAGATACTCTTGGCTCTTATTCATAGTATCCCAAAAATATTCTATTGTCCCTGAGCATGAGTAGGACCATTTATAAACCTTACCCGCGTCATCTGCTTTGAAATATATAGTTGAAGCAAGCGTTTTATATAATGGGCTATTATTATCACCTGCATATTTATATACATAAGGGGCTACCTGTACATAATGATCATCACCAAGAGAAATAGTATTCTTGTCTACTCTGGTAAATTTACTGCAATTTGAGTAATAGCCTATAAATTCAAGGGCTCCTCCATATGGTCTTCTAGTTCCTACATACTCTCTATCAGTAACTTTAGAAACATTAGGAAGATCATCCTTTGCAGTTACAATAGCCTTGGCATCTCCAAGCAAAAGCTCATAGCTTAAGCCATAAAGCAGTTCCATAGCGGCACTTGTATTGGTCGTAACAACTAAACCAAATCCAGTTTCAGGCATCATCACCATGATAGAAGTAGAGGATGTCCCGCCATCACAGTAGTATGCTTTGATATCCGCTGGATATTCATATAATCCATGAAGGCATGCTTTTGCTTCCTCAGTAATTGCATAGCTTTTTTTATACATGATATCCAAAGATGCTTTTGACAAAAGAGTGCTATCCTCCTTGCCCTGCATCAGTTGATTCATTAGTTTTGTCAAATCAGAAGCGGTTCCACAAAGTGAATTGTTAGGATAAAGATTTGAATAACTTTCCTTCAATTCCACAAAGTTTCCATCTGCATCCTTAAGATAATCCGGTACCAATGCATTGCCAAGTCCGCTGACTGTTGCTTCGTTCTTAAGAAACACCGTATGATTGGCTCCAATTTTATCTAATATGTATGTCTTTATATAATCCTCATAAGGCATTCCTGATACCTGCTCTATAATAAAAGCAGCCAAGGCAGCGCTGTAACTATCTCCTGTCAGAACTTGGCCTGGAGCATAGATTTGATTAGGCATTGTGATAAGAAGTCCCTGCTCAAGATTCTCTTTTAAATCATCGGAATTAGAAAAGACTGTATCATGTCCTACCTCCTCAAATCCTGCTGTATGATTCATTAAATGAGTTAAAGTAATAGCCTTTTCACTTATTAAGTGTTCCTTTAGCTTGGAAGTAAACTTCTCTGGTAAGTACGTTAGAATATCCGCTTCTAAATCCACTTTCCCTTGCTCTGCCAACTGAAGAATTGCTGTCCATGTATAAATCTGTGACAGATTGCCATAGTGGAATACTGTATTCTCGAAATCCACTTTTGTCTTAGCTTGTACATTGCTGTAGCCATAACCCTTTTGAAGCACCACCTGATTATCCTTGACAATAGTGACTGCTGCACCAGGTATTGTATCACCGATGTAATCCTTCACGTAAGCATCCACCTTTGTTTCGAGTTCACCTAAAGAAAGGCCGGTAGGAGTAACACTTTCTGTGTACGTAGCCGGCGTTTTAACATCTGTCGCCGCCTTGGTGATAGTTCCAGGTATAAAACCTATCAACAAGGTACATGCCAGTAAACTAGTCATGACTTTTTTGACATATATATTCATTCTTTTCTCCTTATTTCATATATTATTTAAACCATGTACCTATTTTAACAATTATCCCTAATTCTGACAAGTAAATGATAAAAAAAGGTGTTTCCTATAAGTCAGACCGAATAGTCTAGCTTATAGGAGACACCTCATATCAGGAACCTATTTTTAATAGTGATTCTTGTAGCTATAATCGATTGTCCTTTGCTGCTGTTTTCTGATCCCCAGAAACGCCCTCAGAACTTTCCTTTTTAAAAATTATCTTAAATGTCATAATAATTAGTTTAATATCTAACCAGAAAGAATAATTCATGATATATGACATGTCCAATTTAAGTTTATCGTAAGGTGTTGTGTTGTACTTGCCATACACCTGGGCATAGCCTGTCAAGCCAGCCTTAACCTTTAACCTAAAACAAAACTCCGGAATGGATGTCTCATATTCTTTTGCAATCTCTGGGCGCTCCGGTCTAGGTCCTACAAAAGACATGTCTCCTTTGAGAATATTAATAATCTGTGGTATCTCATCAAAATGAATGGCTCTTAAAAATTTACCAAATGGAGTAATGCGGTCATCATCCTTTTTAGCAAGCTGTGCTCCATCTTTTTCTGACTCAACGCACATACTTCTGAATTTGAGGATACGAAATACTTTACCATCTATAGTCAATCTATCCTGACGATAGAACACAGGACCTCTGTCATAAAGCTTAATAATCAATGCACTAATCAACATAAATGGAGATAGTATAATCAATGCAAGAACAGAGAATATGATATCCATCGCTCGTTTAAAAAACACCTGCTCGATGTTGAAACCGTGATTTCTAGATAAAATCAATGGGGTATCAAATAAGTGAATGGCATCCCCGCCTCTCACCATAATATCTGATATTTTCGGAGTCACATAAGTACGAATAGAATGCTTAAAACAGTGTTTTAACAGAACATTACGAATCTGTGTAGGAACATCACAGATTACCACCGCTTCATAATTAAGTATTTCAGCCTTAATTCTTTCAATCCCTGCGCTAATATTTATGGAGGCACATATATTATATTTGTCTTCCCTTTTATTAATTTTAGAAATCAAGTCCTTCGGAGAATAATCTCCATAAACTACAATCATTTGCCTAGGCGGATACAGCTTTATTAATACATAATGAATAATTATTGTCCACGGTATCATGATAGCAATATCTAATATTGTCATCTTAATAATAGTAAGTATATCCGTATACACACGAACTACTAAAGTAACCTGTATATAAGCCACAATATTACTAATGATAATGGCTAGAATCTGAGATAAAATAACATCTGTAGTCTTCAAATATCCTATTTTAAAACCGCCAAAAATTTTGGTCATCAATATAAGAATTAAAGCATAGATACCGATAATAGCATAATTACCCCAAAACCAATACTGTTCATGCATCTGAATGGTATAGCGTGTAAACCAAATAAATGCAAAAATAGCAATTTCCCCAACAATAACCAAGCCATTGGCAATCAGAAGTATTAATTTTTTAAATCTTTCTCGTTCATTCATCATTTTTCCCTACTTTACAATTCTTACATACAATTCCTCAAATCGCTCTAACAATAATACCAAGAATCATATACACATGCAAGTATATGTTATACAAAAAGCTTCTTTCCTATTATACACTATAATCTTTGTTCAATGTGTGTATTTTCTCTTATTATTTACGATATATTTTCTTTATTTATTAAGATTTCTACTTAAGCTTTTTTAATTTATTATTATTTCCATTTACACTATATTTTATTTATGATATGATGCATATACAATATATGATTTTTATACATGAATTTAATACAAAATTTTAACAATTAATTTGATAACTATTTTTATGACATATTATAACCACTTTAGTACATGTATGATTCAGGAGGTAAAGTATGAATACACCACTTGTGTCTGTTGTAATGCCAGCTTATAATGCAGCCAAATATATTGATAGAGCCATTGATTCCGTATTGAGTCAGAATGACATTGACCTAGAGTTAATTATTATAAATGATGGTTCCAAAGACAATACCTTAGAAATGCTGGAACCCTACAAACAATATGACAATATTACTATTTTAGATAATGAGCAGAACTTAGGCGTAAGTGCCACACGTAATAAAGGAATTGCCATCGCCAAGGGCAAATATATTGCCTTTTTAGATACTGATGATTGGTGGACAGCTGATAAGCTGAAACGTCAAGTGGAGCTGATTGAGCAGAAGCAGTGTGTGCTGACCTATACCGGTAGAGAGTTATTTGATGATGCCGGAAAGCCAACTGGAAATGTGATTCCAGTTCATGAGGAAATCAGCTATGAAGAGCTTGTAAAGCACAACATTATCAACTGTAGCTCTGTTCTTATGGAGACCAATGTAGCCAGAGAATTCTATATGGAACATGATGATAGCCACGAGGACTATCTGTTATGGTTAAAGGTCCTTCGTAAATATAAGATTGCTTATGGTATAAATGAGCCTCTATTAAAATACCGCCTCAGTTTAAATGGCAAATGTCGTAATAAGTTTAAATCTGCCCGCATGACCTACCGGGTACATCGTTACCTGGGTACTAACCCAATTAAATCTTTCTTCTATATGACCTCTCAATTAGTAAGTGCAGGACTAAAATATTTAAAAGCATAGGAACTTTAATGATTCTTATAAAATAATTCTAATTTTTCTTATAATATGTTAAAAGTGGTAGCGCATCTCAATAAGTTAATGCGACTACCACTTTCTATATAACGATTTATTATTTCATTCTTATATACTTAACCGTACTCCATCCTGAATAGTATTTTACTCTGTTCACTATCTTATAGGTTCTGATACGAACATAATACGTGGTTTTCTTTTCAGTTTACTTGCTTGATAGCTTGTAGTACTGGACTTCGTAATTGCCTTTTTTGTGGCTTTACTAAAGCTCTTGTTGCTAGCATACTGAATCTCATAGCCAGAAACAAGCTTATTACTACTCCA